>DATNQP010000391.1:0-3935 GCA_036703965.1 Leptolyngbyaceae cyanobacterium | reverse complement strand
ATCGATCAAGCGGGTCATGGAGAGACGGCTGCACAGGCTTTTGACCGGATGGAAGACAAGATTCTATGGCAGGATGCCTATACCGAAGCACTTATGGAGCTAGATCCAGTATTAGCTGAAGTGGCTTGGAAGCAAAAATTTGCTGCCCTTGAAGTCGAGGAGGAGTTAAAAGCCCTAAAAGCAAAACTCCACACAAAAAGTAATTTCAAAACTGATGCTGTAAGCTCAAGCTACTCCAACCCAACCTTCACACCACCTGTGAACCCTGGAAACCCTGCCAGCAATGCACAGACACGGGAAAGCCAATTTACTGCTGCTGAAATTGAAGCAGAAATTCTTGCCATTGAGGCTCAACCGCCTCAGACTTGGAAATGCTTACAGGTTCTTAAAGGACATACAGCCTCGGTTAACTGCATCGCTATTAGTTCCGATGGACAGACTCTTGCCAGTGGGAGTCAGGATAGAACTGTTAGTCTATGGAACCTGAAAACTGGAAAACAGACTTTTACATTCTTTGGGCAGGCAGGGGAGGTTCATACCGTCGCCATTAGCCCTGATAGTCAGATGCTTGTTGCTGGCGGCTTCGATAACAAAATCACCAGTTGGCAGCTGAATACAAAGGCACTATTGCGTACCTTTTTTTATCAAAAGTCTCCCTACAGTCATTCTGGTTTTGTTTCCTCCCTTGCCTTCAGCCGAGATAGGAAAATTCTTGCTAGTGCGAGTGGTGATAAAACTATCAGACTTTGGGGTGGATACACGGGAGAGATAAAACGCACCCTGAATGGGCATTCAGACACGGTTTGGTCTGTTGCCATCAGTCCAAATGGTCAAACTCTCGTTAGTGGTAGCGCTGACAAAACCATCAGGCTTTGGTCTTTAAGCAGTTCGGAACAACCCCGCATTCTCTCTGGACATTCTAATTGGGTGACTTCTGTTGCTATCACTCCTGACGGGAACACCCTGACTAGTAGTAGTACAGACGGCACTATCAAATTGTGGAATCTCCACAATGGAGAATTACTCCGCACAATAGATACACAATCAACTGGGATATTTTCCATTGCCATCAGCCCAGACGGAAAAACCCTCGCTACTGGCAGCATCAAAGAAGTCCAACTTTGGAATCTACGCACTGGCGAACTGCTTTATACCCTTTCTGGACGCAGTCCTGTTGCCTTCAGTCCTGATGGACAAACCTTACTGAGTGGTGCTGAAGGCGGCAGAATAAAGATTTGGTGTCAAATTCTTAACGGTGATGAATCCACACTTGACCCCCTGCTATCTGGGGAATGGTGGGAAGTCTTGGGCATGGGAATGGATGCTGATCCTAAAGCTGTTAAATTGGCTTACCGTCAACTAGCAAGGCAGTATCACCCTGATATTAATCGTTCTGCCAGTGCGATCGCTAAAATGCAGGCAATCAATAAGGCATACGAGGAGTTTCTAAAGGAATTCAGTAAGGCTTGGTTGTAGTAGATCAAGCGATGCGATCGCAACTTGATCAACTCTCGCCACAAATTTCTATAAGCCCCACTATCAAAAGCAGAGGATAGCTGCCGAAAAGCGGGAGTGCGATCGCATAGGCAATTCCTTTCTCGTACACCTGACCCATCAGCTTTGTCTTACATATTGCCTTCATAGTAATACGTATTACATAGCTGAAAAATGCGATCGCAAATGTCCAGACCTCAGCCTCTCTGGACTTGCTAATCATTTTGAACATTGAACAGTGTATTACTTAAGTAATTTCTACTAAAGTCAATTATTCACTCGTGTTTCTGTAAATTTTATAGAATCAAACTGTATGCTTGTATACTGCAGGGGCTTTTTTCTCAAGATTCATTGACTAAATATACATAACCCGATTTGATTAAAGTAACCTGAGTAGGGGTAAGGGTAAGCTTATTAAGCTTGCCTACTTTATTTTTGGTGTGCATCGCTGAGTCCCTGTCTTCCATTTCGTCGTATTGAACTCAGAAAACTTAACATTTTATACCTATGTGGTTAAACGAACACCTATGGTTGCAATTGATGCCATCATTCCTCCCAATGAGCAGGCGCGGCTAGCAGCTGTCCAGCGCTACAATATCCTCGATACGCGGCCTGATCATGCTTTTGATCACATCACTGCCTTAGCTGCCCATTTCTTTAAGGTTCCCATTGCTATTGTCAGTATTGTTGACAAGAACCGCATCTGGTTTAAGTCTCATTATGGTGTGGATGTCGAGCAGATTGACCGTGAGCCGGGATTATGTGCTTCGGCGATTTTAGAAGACACACCTTGGCTAGTCACCGATGCCAAATTAGACCCTCGCACCCTCACTAATCCATTAGTAGCAGGAGAGTTTGGATTGCGTTTCTATGCCGGGGCGCAGTTACGTACTTCAGATGGTTTTAACCTGGGAATGATCTGCGTGCTTGACAAGCAACCCCGCCAAGTTACAGAAGAAGAAGTGAATGTCTTAAAAATCTTAGCGGCTCTCGTGGTTGATGAACTGGAGTTACGGCTTGCCGCCAAAAAACTAGAAGCCGAAAAACGCCGTTCTGAACAACTCCTTTTAAATATACTTCCTGTCGTGGTTGCCGATGAACTCAAACACCGAGGCAAAGTCGAACCTGTAAACTATGAATCAGTCTCGGTTTTATTTACAGACTTCAAAGGCTTTACCGAATTATCCGAACAGCTGACCCCAAAACAGCTAGTTGATGAACTAGACTATTGCTTTTCTTACTTCGATGAAGTCATAGAAAAACACAATTTAGAAAAATTGAAGACAATTGGAGATAGTTATATGGCGGTTGGGGGAATTCCTAACGTGAATAGTACCCATGCCATTGATGCTGTTCTAGCTGCGTTGGAAATTCAAGCCTTCATAGAGCAGCGCAAAGAGCAGCACATGAGAAATAATACTCCCTATTGGGAAATGCGTATCGGCATTCACTCAGGCTCCTTAATAGCTGGAGTCATTGGTCAGAAGAAGTTTGCTTATGATGTCTGGGGTGACACAGTTAATACCGCTTCACGGATGGAATCATCGGGCGTTCCTGGAAAAATTAATATTTCTCAATCGACTTTTGAGCTAATTAAAGACTTTTTTGTATGTAATTACCGGGGAAAACTCCCAGCTAAGAACAAGGGTGACCTCGATATGTATTTCGTGAAGGGCATCAAACAAGGATTCTCACCAGAACTTCTATCTATTTTGAATAAAAATAAGGTTCAGTACCTTGATTTAGCAATCCAATCTGCTCAATGCTGTCAAGAGAAAAAACGGCATTCTATTTTGACAATGTAAAATAATTTAGGGCAAAGTGTACCTCTCTGAATCAACATGAGTTACCACTGAACAGTGAGCAGTTAGTAGTGGTTCCAGTGGTCGCTGTTCGCCAACCCTTGCCAGCTGTGAGTCTCCCACCTGTACATGCAGAATAGGTGAGGGTTTTCTGGGCAACTCATCAGTAAAGCAATATTAAGAGGCTTGAGTGAGTTTTGATATCACTAAGAAAGGTGCCATCTGATTGAAGAGCGATCGCAATAGAGACTGCCTTCGTGCGATCGCTTGCCTCTTAGACTATTGGCTAGAGGGTCACATTTCCCCAAGCTGATTTGTTAAATTATCAACTCCAGAACCTGTTATGGGCAGAATCCACCAGCTTATCGCCCATCAACTTCACGCAAGCGAGAAGACGAGAATGAGTATCACCATTGCTGGTTACAACCTCATCGAAGCCATTTATGAAGGTACCACTACCTGTGTTTATCGCGCTTCGAGGGAATCAGAGGCAGATTCGGTGATTATTAAAACTCTTAAAGCTGAGTATCCCACTCTAGAAGAACTCACTCGATTAAGACATGAATATGAACTACTCCAAGCCCTAGAGATCGAAGAAATTGTTAAACCTATAGCTTTAGAGAACTATCAAAACGGTCT
>DATNQP010000390.1:0-8014 GCA_036703965.1 Leptolyngbyaceae cyanobacterium | reverse complement strand
GTCTCAAGCAACAACAGACGCTTGAGGACGGGCAAAAATCATTCGCCCTGCTGAAGTTTGCAAAGCTGATGTCACAACTACCCGTAGTTCAGCACCAACGTGGGCACGCCCCTCTTCAACGACGACCATCGTACCATCATCCAGATAGCCAACTCCCTGAGCCGGTTCTTTGCCCTCCTTAAGAATTTTCAGGTCAATGTTGTCACCGGGTAGATAAATGGGCCGCATTGCCTGAGCTAGATCGTTGACATTCAGAACCGGCACCTTTTGCAAATTGGCAACTTTACTCAGGTTGTAATCATTGGTTAAAAGCGTTCCATTGATTTCCTGAGTAAAACGCACTAACTTAGCGTCTACTGTATGGATGTCTTCGTAATCAGCCGGGTGAATGACTAAACGCTCTGGGTAAGCTTCTTGCATCCGATTCAGAATATCCAACCCACGACGCCCCCGGATTCGCTTCTGGTCATTGGCGGCATCTGCGAGTTGCTGCAACTCCTGCAAGACAAACTGTGACACCAGGATTTGACCCTCTACAAAACCTGTATTCAGCAGTTCTTCAATACGACCATCAATGATGCAGCTGGTGTCTAGAACCTTACTAGACGCTGGTTTAAGCGTCCCTTCTGCCACCAAAATTGTTTCCAGACTATTGGGGTTAATCAGCCGCAAGAAGGTGCGACCGTGGGTATCCGCGAGACTGACGCCCAGGAAGGAAAACATGACACTTCCCAAAATCGCCGTCAAGGGCTTAATAAAGACAAAATCGAAGGGTATCGGCAGCAAGAAAATCGGTGCCAGCATTAAGTTGGCTAGTAGCAGTCCCAGCACCAAACCGACTGCCCTGGTCAAAATCACCTCAATTGGCATTTTGCGAACCTGGGCTTGGAAGCGCCGATAGGCAACCTGGACGGTTAAACCAACAGCAAATCCAATAATGGCGGCAAAGCAAGCGGTGATCCAGCGTAAAGCTTCCAGATTGGTGACCTGCTCCTGCACACGGATAGGTAGCAGTTCCACGCTGTCGAAGCCTATTCCTGCCGCTGCTAGGATGAATAGAAGAATAATGACAAAATCAAGCATCGTTACCGATCCAAGTAATTGGGGTGGAAATTCCTTAAGGAATTTAATAATACAGAAAGTGCAGCAATTAGGTTCATTATATCTTTCACGTCATTTTGTTTTATTATGTCGTTCGGCTGAGATAAATCATTTAATTGGACTGTATAAGGGAGGATTTTTGGCAATTAGATGGTCTGACCTCTCCTATACGCCTAGAAAACGATTTCCTGTCTTATCCTTCTCGAAACGCCAATTTCTGCGGGAGAGAGCTTGGCTCTGGCACCTCTGTACAAGTCGAGTCTCTCAAAAAACTCATTTAATTAATAACTATTAATCAAGTATTAAGAATTGGCTTAACAATTGAACTCTTACCGCAAAAGAACGTGTTAAATTGCTTACACAAATTTGAGAAAGTTGTCGGTTCTGTAACTCCCAGTTCTGCCTATGTTCATATTCCCTTCTGCCGACGCCGGTGCTACTACTGTGACTTCCCGGTTTCTGTGGTGGGCGATAAAGCGACTGGCAGTACCTCAGGGACGATTGAGCAATATGTCGAGGTGTTAGGTCAGGAAATTGAAACTACACCTGCTCCTAGGCGCTCTTTAGAAACCGTTTTCTTTGGCGGCGGTACGCCTTCGCTGCTGGCAGTCGAGCAGCTAGGACACATCCTAGACCTACTTAATCAACGCTTTGGTATTGCTGCTGGTGCCGAGATTTCCATAGAAATGGACCCAGGAACATTTAGCTTGGAACAGCTAAAGGGATACCAGGATGCTGGAGTGAATCGAGTCAGCCTGGGTGTTCAAGCGTTTCAGGATGAACTATTGGCAGCGTGTGGGCGATCGCATACGTCTAATGATATTTTTGCAGCTGTTGAACTCCTGCGTCAGGTAGAGATTTCCGACTTCAGCCTTGATCTGATTTCTGGGCTACCCCATCAAACATTAGAACAGTGGCAGGCATCTCTGGAAGCTGCCATTAAGCTTGATCCCACTCACATTTCCAGCTACGACCTGATTGTCGAACCAGTCACCGCCTTTGGACGCCAGTATAGCCCCGGTACAAAACCCTTACCGACAGATGACACAGCAGCCAAGATGTATCAGCTAGCGCAGCAAATCCTTACCGGTGCTGGTTACGAGCATTATGAAATATCCAACTATGGCTTACCCGGTCATCAGTGCCGCCACAATCGGGTTTATTGGGAAAATCGTCCCTACTATGGTTTTGGGATGGGCGCGGCAAGTTATGTCCAAGGGTTTCGGTTTACCCGACCCCGTACCAGGCGGGACTATTATGCCTGGGTGCAACAGCTGATTGAGGCAGGTGGTATCCTCGATTGTCCAGAGACCCCAGCAGAGGATGTCTTGCTAGAAACCCTGATGCTAGGGCTACGTCTGGCAGAAGGTCTGAGCTTATCCACCCTAAGCCAACAGTTTGGGGAAAAGACACTAGAACAGATTTGGAGAGCCTTACGACCCTACCAGCGTCAAGGCTGGGTGGAAGTTTTGGGGGCAGATGGGAAAGCCGTTGAGCTACAAGATGCCCAAACCCTACCGATTAATGCGCAGTTAAGGTTAAGTGACCCAGAAGGGTTCTTGTTTTCCAATACAGTTCTCGCTGCTTTGTTTAGTCAGCTGAGTTAGCCTTCATTGATACATCCGGAACATCTTGCCGCCACAGCGTATCTGGTGATAAATAAATAGTTCTAGCGACCAGCCCGCCTCCAACATGATTAAGTATTACTGGATGAACCAGGTAGCTGGGCACAAAATCGTGACGCTAATGGATCAGGATGAAATTGCGGCATTAGGCGCTTCCTTACGGCAGATTGATCAGAGGCTATTAACCCCAACCAAGGAGGAGAACACTATCAGAGTCTGGTACCAGGGAGGGGAGCCTTATTTTGACGTGTTTGTGGAACTGCGCGAGGGCGAAATTGAGTGGTTTCAGTTTACTTTGCGCGGCAAATCAATTTCGTGGAATTCGCAGATTTCTGGCTGGCAAACTGGCATGACTAATGAATTGCGGACAGATGATTCTGCCTTCTATGCGGGTAGCAAACTGATTGAAGGCGACAAGCAAGCCGATTCCGACTTTATTAAATTAGCCCGCTCGATTTTGCAAACCCGTGCCGGTGAAGAGAGCTTCGACCAAATGCTGGCGCTGTTTGATGATCAGAATTGACCTCCTTTCAAGAAGGAGTGCGGAGTGCGAAGTCCAAAGTGGGGAAACGACGCCTCCACACGTATTGGGTGGAAGCCCCTCCCTAGAGGAACGAGAATCTGCTGGACAGATAAACATTTAATGTTGTTCTGTAATAATGGCTATCTGTTCAATTAGGGGCAAGGAGGATATTGTATGGCCGGTAGTAAAGTTGGTGCAGATTTGTGGGTAAGCGAGTACATCACGCCTTGGGATATCTATGTTCACGGCGTAACAAAAGTTTTGGCTTACAAAAAAACGGCTTACCAGGAAATGTACATCGTTGAAACCGGTGCTTATGGCAAAGGGCTGGTTTTGGATGGGAAGTGGCAATCCTGTACTGGCGATGAGTTTCTCTACCACGAAGGCCTCGTACACCCAGCAATGATTTGCCATTCCAACCCTCGGAATGTTCTTGTCCTAGGAGGCGGGGAGGGTGCGACAGTCCGGGAAATCCTGCGCTGGAAGACAGTTGAGCAGGTCATGATGGTGGACATTGACGGTGAGGTGGTAGAAGCTTGCCGTGAACATATGCCGGAGATGCATCAAAATGCTTTTGAGGACTCACGGACTAATCTCGTCATTGGTGACGCCCTGGAAGTTTTAGATACAACCGACCAGAAGTGGGATATCGTCATCTCAGACCTCTCTGACCCTATAGAAGAAGGACCCTCGTTTCAACTATTTACGAAAGAGTATTTTGAGAAAGTCCAGAGGGTTCTGGCACCGGGAGGGTATTTCGTGGTGCAAGCTGGACCTGTGTCACCCGTTGAACTGACACTCCATGCTCGTTTAGTGCGTACCCTAGGCGCGGTTTTTCCTAATGTGCATTCCTATGCCTCTTACACCCCTAGCTACGGCTCACCCTGGGGATTTGCTATTGGTTCAGCAGAGGCGATCGCAACTCATCCCGATCCAGCAACCATCGACCAGCTACTCGGCGAAAAAACGACAGGTGGCTTACGCCTAATCGATGGCATGACCCTATTGGGAATGCTTCAAACTCCTGCTTATATCCGTCGGGCGATCGCAGCAGAAACCCAGGTTTACACCCTGAAAGAACCCCCGAAATTCTTTGGTAAAGGCACTCTTGGACAAGAGGCTTAAGGTTACTGTCATTTTGATGTGCTATGGGTGAAGAGCAGTCAGTTAGCCGTTCTATCTGACCGATCTTCACCACTCATTCCGTGGTTAAACCTGAAAAGTTATTAAATTTTGTTAAGGTTATATAAATACTTATTGCAATAACTAAAAAGCTACCGGAAAGTGGGTTGGATCACAGCGTAAAATTGCCTGCATCACCTTTTTCTTATCGGCAAAAATTCAGATATCCTCGCTGTGCTATCTTCCGCCTCCTTGTTCACCCTTCTCCGCTCTCGGTAGGGGTTCGGCTTATTTCTGCTTTGCCGTATCCAAGCCGGTAAATGGAGAGCGCTACTTTGAACGTAACCTATGCTGCATAAACGCTAACACCATAGAAATTGCTCATGCAGTCTAATGGTCTGCCCCTCCAGTCATTAGCTTTAACTCCTGCGATTGACTCTCATTTTCTGACAGTTGCACCAGATACTCCACTCATCGATGTATTGGCGCTGATGAGTCAATTTCGCAGTTGTGTGCTGCCTAGTAGCAATTTGGGCAGACGCACCGACGCCGTACAGACAGGGAATCAGCTGTACTGCGTTGGTCAGGAATGGGAGACGGTTTTTGATATTACTGATACGGCTGGTGGCTGCGTCTTGGTAATTGAACGGTCGAAATTGGTTGGGGTATTTACAGAGCGGGATATTGTAAGGCTGACCGCTGCTGGTATCTCCTTGAGTAGCGTCAAAATTAGCGATGTTGTGAGGCAACCAGCAATTACTCTCAAGCAATCTGAGGCTCATGACGTTTTTACAGCTCTCGGATTATTTCGCCAACATCGGATTCGCCACTTACCGATTGTGGATGAGCAGAATCGACCTGTAGGGGTTGTCACGCACGACAGTATTCGCAGAGCACTGCAACCCGTCAATCTCCTGACGCGACTGCGGTATGTGAAAGACGTCATGACAACCCAAGTGATTCACTCCCCACTGATGGCTTCCGTCCTGGAATTAGCCAAGCTGATGACAGAACATCAGGTTAGCTGTGTGGTGATTACTGAAGAAAGGGAACTGGGGAGTGGGGAGGGGGGAGTGGAGACTGAAATTCTTAATACCCAATGCCCAATCCCTAATCCCCAATCCCTAATCCCAATCGGGATAGTGACAGAGCGAGACATTGTTCAGTTTCAGGCGCTGGAACTGGATTTGTCGCGCATGCCAGCTCAAGATGTGATGAGTACACCGTTATTTTGTCTCCATCCTTCCGATTCTTTGTGGCTTGCCCATGAAGAGATGCATCAGCGTCATGTGCGACGCATAATTGTTGCTGATAGCCAAGGGGAGTTGGTCGGAATAGTTTCCCAAAGCAGTCTGCTACAAGTGCTCAACCCGGCAGATATGTACGGTGTTATTGAAATATTACAACAGGCGGTAGAAGAGCGAACGTCGGAATTAAAGAAGACAAACGAGCAGTTGCGCCACGAGATTGTTGAACGCCAGCGAGCCGAAGCCGCTCTGTTGCAAGCACACGATCAATTGAAGATACAAGTCGAGGAAAGGACTGCCCAACTAACCCAAGCCAATGCACAGCTAAAGGAGGACATTCTTGAGCGCCAACGAGTAGAGGCGGCTCTGCGGCAAAGTGAAGCACAATTAAGAAAACAAGCCGCCAAGCTAAAACTTGCTCTAGAGGAACTGCACACCTACCAAACCCAGCTGATCCAAACGGAAAAAATGTCTTCTCTGGGACTGTTGGTAGCGGGTGTCGCTCATGAAATTAACAACCCCATTAATTTCATTTACGGCAATATTGCTTACGCCAGTCAATACATCCAGGACATCATGTCCCTGCTACAACTTTACAGCCAGCACTATCCTCAGCCAGTAGCAGACATCCTGGAGCAAGCTGAGAAGATTGACTTGAATTTTGTAAGAACTGACCTCCCAAAACTACTCAGTTCAATGAAGTTGGGGGCTGATCGCATCCGTGACTTGGTGCTGTCTTTGCGGAACTTCTCGCGACTGGATGAAGCCGAGATGAAATCTGTTAATCTTCATGAGGGACTAGATAGCACCTTGTTGATTTTGCAACATCAGCTGAAAGCGACGGCTGGACGATCTGAAATTAAGGTGATTAAGGAGTATGGCAATCTGCCGCCGGTGGAGTGTTATCCAGGGCAGCTCAACCAGGTGTTTATGAATCTTATTAGTAATGCGATTGATGCAGTAGAAGAGTGCAGAATACTGAAGTCGCAACTTGTAATTCGCAACCCACAACTGCCGCTCCTCTCACCTTCGATCACCATTCGCACTGGGATTAAGGACGTGAAAAGTGGAGAGAATACCCTTCAATCTTCATCTCACCCTACGGATACTCCTTTAGAGAACATCCCCCACGCTGTTATCCAAATTACAGATAATGGTTCTGGCATGACGGAGGCAGTGCGTCGGCGTTTATTTGACCCGTTTTTTACAACAAAATCAGTAGGCAAAGGTACTGGTTTAGGCTTATCGATTAGCTACCAAATTGTGGTAAAAAAACACAGTGGGCGTATAAAATGTAATTCCTCGCCCGGTCTAGGGACTGAGTTTGTGATTGAAATTCCAATCCGCCAACGAAATCATTCGACTGATTTGCGATAGTTTGAAATCAGCGATCGCATTTCACTACTCTACAAAGTAGTCGGTATAATCCTGAAATTTTTCAGTAGAGTGGAAGTAATAACCTGCAAAAGATATCGTTGAGTTTCCAAAACCATGAGTTTATCCCTAAAGCAGCTGACCGTTTATCTGACTTTGCTGGGCTTAGGCGGTGGTGCAGGGGTGTTGGGTAGTCGCTATCTCATGGCAGAGCAGCAGGTGGCAAGCCAACCTGAGGCAGTTCCGGCTGTATTGCAACCCTTGAACTCTCAAGCGCCCAGCCATCCTCCAGAAGAAAACCTCAACTTCATTGCTCAGGCTGTAGAGCGAGTGGGACCGGCAGTCGTGAGAATCGATTCAGCGCGTCAAGTATCAAGGGACGTTCCAGACAGTTTCAGAAATCCATTCTTCCGGCGATTCTTTGGGAATGAGGTGCCACCTCCAGAACAACGGGTTCAGCGTGGCACTGGCTCAGGATTTATTATCAGCTCAGATGGGCGCATGATTACCAATGCCCACGTGATCGCCGGTGCCCAAAGCGTGAAAGTGACACTCAAGGATGGTCGGACGTTTGACGGTCGGGTGGTGGGCGTTGATTCAGTCACAGACGTTGCCGTAGTCAAAATTGACGCGAAGAATTTACCAACTGTACGCTTAGGAACTGCTGAGAAGTTGATACCAGGAGAGTGGGCGATCGCAATTGGGAATCCCCTGGGTTTAGATAACACTGTAACAGTTGGCATCATTAGTGCTTTGGATCGCTCTAGTTCTCAGGTGGGCGTTCCAGAAAAACGAGTGAGCTTTATTCAGACGGATGCGGCAATTAACCCTGGTAATTCTGGCGGCCCTCTGTTGAACGCTAGAGGCGAAGTCATTGGGGTTAACACTGCCATTCGTGCTGGTGCTCAAGGATTGGGCTTTGCTATCCCAGTGGAAACCGCACAACGAATTGCTGCTCAGCTGTTCACTAAAGGTCGGGTTGATCATCCCTACATGGGAATTAAGATGATAACGCTGACACC
>DATNQP010000389.1:0-6917 GCA_036703965.1 Leptolyngbyaceae cyanobacterium | reverse complement strand
TGTTGGAGCTTTGGCAGAAGTAGAACTTCTTGTGCAAGCTTTCAACAGCAGCGTCGTTGAGAGTGTGGCACAGCCTTGTAACAGAAATTGACGCCGACCGAATTGTCTGATTTTCAAAGCACCCGACCTCAAAACCCAACTCGCTGCCTTGATCATCATTTTGTCGAGGAGCGATCGCATCTCCATCACCAAGAAGGCGTAAGTTCTGAGTGTGCTGGACGATACACTAGCGTCGGTGTAGCCTGCTGTCTCAGCCTGTCCCACTAACTCGCCAATTCTGTCAAGGGGTTTGCCTAATAGCAGTTAAGCTTGCCTGTTGCCTTTATCCCTTAACACCAGGAAAAACACTGTGGCATTTATCGAATTGGGTAAATTAATTGGCGCGATCGCTGGTGTTGCGGCTACTCCCATCAAGAATAAGGCTGAGCGCAGTCAACTGGTCATCAAGTTATTAAAGCGATTTAATCTCACTGCTGACCATCCGCCACCTGATTTTAGCGGCGTTTACGCCTACGCGCTGGTAGAGTACGGCATTGGCAAACCAAAGCCAATTCTAGAACTTTTCCAGCAGAAAGAAATTCAACAGGCTTTCCGCCAAGCATTAGATCGAAATGACTCTTCTGTTCTCCTCGAAGAAGCTAAAGATTTTCTCGATTGGAACATATTGGGGGATGAGATACGAGAGTTAGGGATTAACCCGCGTCGAGAGTTTGCTGAATTTGTCGCCGTATTTATGGAGGTTGCCAAGCGGACGCGGACACCGGCTGAAGTTATCACTAACCAGCAGATAAGCAACTTACAGCAAAGCATCGGAGAAATCCGAGAAAGGCTGGAGAGATTGAATGAACTTCCTGAGATTCGGATAGAGATAGCGCGATTAGCCCAAAGTTACCAAGCACTCCAACCCGCCGCCCCATCGACTGACAAGAAATTCAGGGTGTTCATCTTCGCCCAGCAGTTGAGACAGTGGTTTGAAAGCCTCAAATATGACTTTGAGAAATATGAGGTAGAGGCAGACAACTATTTTGAGTGGATTATCAACGTACCAGGATCGGTGGGATATGACCGCATTTTGGTGCGAGGCATAGAGGGAGAAGCGGAAGTTAGTGATGTTGCGGCTTTGCGTCAGGCTGTAGAGGAGCAAAAGACTCATAAGGGATTGTTGCTAGCCGTTCGCCGCAAAAGCCCTGCTGCCTGCGACGAAGTGGAAAAACCGGAAAATCGCGATCGCCTCTATTGCTACACCTTTGACGAACTCCTTGACCAACGTGCTAATTTTAGCCGCTATTTCGACTGGCTCGAAAGTGAAGTCAAACGCCGAGGCATCGATAAGAAGTATGTCGATATGGCTTGCACGAAAGAGGCATTCGATCCAGTTAGCAAGCAAAGGATAGCAGTCAGTCGTTATGGAGAACGCGACGGCTGGATTGACGGTTACATTGAGCGCTGGCTCGATGACCCAGCTAAAGAGCATATCTCGATTTTGGGAGAGTTTGGCACAGGCAAGACTTGGTTTGCCTTCCACTATGCCTGGACGGCACTGCAACGGTATCGGGATGCTCAAAAACGGGGGGGTGAACGTCCTCGCCTGCCGTTAGTGATTCCGCTGCGGGACTATGCCAAGGCGGTGAGTGTGGAGTCACTGTTTTCTGAGTTTTTCTTTCGCAAGCACGAGATTCCCTTACCGGGTTATTCTGCCTTCGAGCAACTCAACCGCATGGGCAAGTTGCTGCTGATTTTTGATGGTTTTGACGAAATGGCAGCGAAGGTCGATCGCCAGCAGATGATTAACAATTTTTGGGAGTTGGCGAAGGTGGTGGTGCCAGGTGCTAAGGTCATTTTGACTTGTCGCACGGAGCATTTTCCAGAGGCAAAAGAAGGACGGGCGCTGTTGAATGCGGAATTGCAAGCCTCTATTGCTGCTCTAACGGGTGAAACGCCGCAGTTTGAGGTGCTGGAACTGGAGAAATTCAACGATGACCAAATCCGTCAGGTGTTGTCGTTCCAAGCTGAACCCGTCAGTGTCGAGCAGGTAATGGGCAATCCCCAACTGTTGGATTTAGCCCGCCGTCCGGTGATGACGGAGTTAATTTTGGAAGCGTTGCCGGATATTGAGGCGGGTAAACCTGTGGATATGTCACGGGTTTATCTGTATGCAGTGCGGCGCAAGATGGAGCGAGACATTAGGGCAGAACGGACGTTTACTTCGCTGGCGGATAAGCTCTACTTTTTGTGTGAGCTTTCCTGGGAGATGCTGTCAAGTGACCAGATGAGTCTCAATTATCGGCTTTTCCCCGATCGCATTCGTCGCCTCTTCGGTTCGGTTGTCCGGGAGGAGAAGGATTTAGACCACTGGCATTTTGACATGATGGGTCAGACGATGCTCATCCGCAATTCTGATGGGGATTATACTCCGGCTCATCGATCGCTGTTGGAGTTCTTTGTTGCCTATAAGTTCGCGGCTGAACTGGGGGCGTTGGCTTCAGATTTTACGGAGTTGGCAATAGCGCAGTCGCATTTGGATACAAGTGCTACGCCTCAGAATTACACTTGGTCTTCCTATTTTCGGCGGCAGATGGATGAGGCGGGGAGAATTGTGCCTATTGCGCGTCTGAAGGGGTTTGTGAGGGAAGATTTAGCGCAACTTCGCAGTAGTTTCGGGCAAGCGGTGCTGACGAAGGCGGTGATGGATTTGATTGTGCCGATGATTGACCTAACCCCCCCAGCCCCCCTTCCCTGCAAGGGAAGGGGGGAGTCAGATAAGGGAACGGGGGACTCTTACTCCCCTCTCCTTGCAGGAGAGGGGCTGGGGGAGAGGTCAATCAATAAGTCGCCACTCCTGGAAATTCTGGAAGCGACACGGGGCAGAACTGAAGCGGAGGTGGGTTATGTCGGGGGGAATGCGGCGACGCTGCTGGTGAAGGTTGACAAAGCGGTCCTTGAAGGCAGAGACCTCTCCCGCGCTGTGATTCTCGGTGCTGATTTTACTAAAGCCAGCCTGCTCCGTGTCAATTTTGCTAAGGCAAATTTGTCTGATTCGGTCTTTACTAAAATCTTGGGGCGTGTTTGCTCCGTAGCATTTAGCCCAAACGGTCAACTTTTGGCAACTGGTAGTGATGATGGTGTGGTTACCCTACGGGAAGCAGTCAGTGGGAGAGAACTTTTAACCTTGGAAGGGCACACCGACTGGGTAAATTCAGTTGCCTTCAGTCCTAAAGGTAAAACTCTTGCTAGTGGTAGTTCTGACCAAACAGTGAGGCTATGGAACATTAGCACAGGTAAATGCTTGAAAATCTTGCAAGGGCATAGCAGTTTTGTATATTCAGTTGCCTTCAGTCCAGATGGTGAAAGGCTTGCCAGTAGTAGTGGAGACCAAACAATCAGACTATGGAATGTGTACACGGGTGAATGCTTGACAACCTTGCAAGGCCATAACGGTTTTGTACGTTTAGTTGCCTTCAGTCCAGATGGTGAAAGGCTTGCCAGTGGTAGTGAGGATACAACAATCAGACTATGGGATATCCACACAGGTGAATGCTTCACAACCTTGCACGGGCATAGCCGATCTGTACGTTCAGTTGCTTTCAGTCTAGATGGTGAAAGGCTTGCCAGTGGCAGTGAGGATACAACAATCAGACTATGGGATATCCGCACGGGTGAATGCTTGACAACCTTGCACGAACACAACAATTGTGTAGCTTCAGTCGCTTTTAGTCCAGATGGTGCAACGCTTGCCAGTGGTAGTGATGATCAAACAATCAAGCTATGGGATATTCACACGGGTGAATGCTTGACAACCTTGCACGGGCATAACAATTGGGTAGCTTCAGTCGCTTTTAGTCCAGATGGTGCAAGCCTTGCCAGTGGCAGTGGAGACCAAACAATCAGGCTATGGGATATTCACACGGGTGAATGCCTGAAAACTTGGCAGGGATATACCTATTTGGTAAATTCAGTTACCTTCAATCCTGAAGGTAAAACTCTTGCCAGTGGCACTGGAGACCAAACAGTCAGGCTATGGGATATCCGCACGGGTGAATGCTTGACAACCTTGCACGGGCATAACAATTGGGTACATTCAGTCGCCTTCAGTCCAGATGGTGAAAGGCTTGCCAGTGGCAGTGAGGATACAACAATCAGACTATGGGATATCCACACAGGTGAATGCCTGAAAACCCTGCATGGGCATAAAACTTGGGTACATTCAGTCGCTTTCAGTTCAGATGGAGAAAGACTTGCCAGTGGTAGTTCTGACCAAACAATCAGACTATGGGATGTGTACACGGGTGAATGCCTGAAAACCTTGCAAGGGCATAGCCGATCTGTACGTTCAGTTGCCTTCGATCCAGATGGGAAAACTCTTGCTAGTGGCAGTGAGGATACAACAATCAGACTATGGGATATGTACACGGGTGAATGCCTGAAAACTTTGCAAGGGCATAGCCGATCTGTACGTTCAGTTGCCTTTAGTCCAGATGGTGAAAAGCTTGCTAGTGGCAATGAGGATACAACAATCAGACTATGGGATATCCACACAGGTGAATGCTTGACAACCTTGCAGGGGCATAGCGGTTTTGTACGTTCAGTTGCCTTCAGTCCAGATGGGAAAACTCTTGCCAGTGGTAGTTCTGACAAAACAGTCAGACTATGGGATATCCGCACAGGTAAGTGCCTGAAAATCTTGCAAGGGCACACCTATTGGATACGTTCAGTCGCCTTCAGTCCAGATGGGAAAACTCTTGCCAGTGGCAACCGGGATAGCACAATAAAGCTTTGGGATGTCAAGATGGGTGAATGCATCAAAACAATGAGACATGAAAGACCCTATGAGGGCATTAATATCACGGGCGTTACTGGTTTAACGGAAGCTGAGAAAGCCACGCTCAAAGCTTTAGGAGCAATAGAAAGGTAAAAGGAAAAGGGAAAAAGGTAAAAGTAGAGAAAGAACTGGGAACACTTATGAAGGGCAGAGGGAAAATTCATTTTTCCTTACAAGCGATCGCATAGTGAAGAGAAAGTGCGAGCGCTAATGCATCATAAGAAGAAAGAATTGCAAAGGGTAACAGAAGAAATGGTAGCCTCTAGAGTTGTCCCAAATCAAATAGAAGCCTTTTCTTTAGAAGACTATATGCTCAATCCTCCTGAGTATATGGAATGGGTGGATGGTCAACTCGTGGAGAAAAACGGAATGACCCTAAAGCATGGTCGCATTCAAGCCAAACTAGCGACTTACTGGAGAAATTATAAGGACAACCACGAGCTGGGAGGAGAAGTTTACACAGAAGCTCCCTGCCGCACCAATAAGCAGATACGCCGTCCAGATGTTGCCTATCTCACACCAGAATTAGTTGCCCAGTTTGGGGACTCTAATGTGCTACCTCAGAGTTTTGCACTAGTTGCTGAAATTATCTCTCCTACGGATATAGCAGAAGACGTATTTGCTAAAGCTAATGAATACCTATAATCCGGTTGCCAGGAAGTCTGGTTAGTCTTGCCTGAGAGTCACTGGATTGTTGTGCTTACTCAACAGCAACGATTTTTATTTACAAAGGGTGAAGTTGTTATCACTCAGGTTATTCTGCAAGGTTTTAGCGTAGCAGTCAATGAATTATTGGCTTGATAGGAGATATAGCAAAAGGCAGAGGGCATAGGGCAGCACTTCGACACGCTCAGTGACCTGGCAGAAGGGAAAAGATTGAGGGGTTAAGGTTTCAGTATTTTGCGAGAGTCAAGAGTTGCCTTGGCGACTGCTATACAAACGCGATCACATTTTCAATAATCCTGCTCCTGCATTTGATTAAACAGCAAGTAGAAAATCAGACAACTCTTTCTTGAGATATCTCCATCGGCAATTTTGTTTTAGAAATAATAGGGCTGAATAAGCGTTGCAAAGCTACAGAATCGCAGACGGTAAACTCAATGGGTTCCAGCCGGACTTTTCACCTCAGACCTAGTCTTTAGTTTTCTGGTGTTCTTCTTCTTACCACCTGGCTTGAAGCGATCGCGAATCAAATTAATCACAATATAGAGAATTGGCACCACAAACAAACTTAAGAATGTAGCGACAAACATCCCGCCAAATACTGCCGTACCAAGAGATTGGCGGCTACCCGCCCCTGCCCCTGTGGCAATTGCCAGTGGAAAAATACCCAACAACGTCGAAAAAGCCGTCATCAGAATCGGTCGCAAGCGCTGTTGCGAGGCTTCAATTGCCGCCTTGGCAATCGGAAGTCCTTGCTCCCGTAATTGGTTGGCAAATTCCACAATCAGAATCGCGTTCTTACTAGCCAGACCTATTAGCATAACTAGACCAATCTGGCAATAGACATCATTGGAAAAACCGCGCATTTGTTGCGCCAACAGTGCCCCGAAAATAGCCAAGGGGACTGTGAGCATAATAATCAGTGGGTCAATGAAATTCTCGTACTGAGCCGCCAGCACCAAGAACACGAAGACGAGTCCCAAACCGAAAATGAGCGGCGCTTGACCCCCAGACTCTAGTTCTTCGGCGGAGGTACCTGACCACTCATAACCTAATCCCGGCGTCAAAACTCTCTGAGCCACGCGCTGCATGGATTGAATCGCCTGTCCAGAACTCAATCCAGGGGCTGGCGAACCCGTGATTTCAATCGACCGGAACAAGTTGTAGTGATTAATCGTTTGCGCCCCAGTGGTGGGTGTTACCTTGACCAGATTGCTTAAGGGAATCATCTGATTTTGGGCGGAACGAACGTACAGACTATTAATATCCTCCGGGTTGGCGCGAAACTGCTTATCTGCCTGAACATAGACCCGATAAGTCCGCTGCTGCAATGTGAAGTCGTTTACATACTGGGAACCTAATGACGTTTGCAGGGTATTGAAGATATCATCGATCGCAACGCCGAGCGCCTTGGCTCGATTGCGATCCACTTCAA
>DATNQP010000388.1:0-3733 GCA_036703965.1 Leptolyngbyaceae cyanobacterium | reverse complement strand
GGGGTGGTTCTCCAAGTTGTTGCAGCAGTAACACCAAACGTTCTAGACCAATTGCCCAACCCACCGCTGGGGTTGCGCTACCTCCTAATTCTTCTACCAGTCCGTCATAGCGACCGCCACCACAGACTGTTGCTTGCGCTCCCAAGTCATCGGAGATAATTTCAAAGGCGGTGTGGGTGTAGTAGTCCAAACCACGCACTAACCGAGGGTTGAGTTGGTAACTAATCCCCAAGTCACTCAATAGCTGCTGTACCTGTTCAAAGTGCAGCTGTGAGTAGGTACCCAGATAATCCTGGATACTGGGTGCTGCCTGGGCAATTTCTTGCGTGCGTTTATCCTTACTATCAAGAATTCGCAAAGGGTTGCGGCTCAAGCGTTCTTGAGAGTCTGGGTCTAATTCATCTTTATAGGGCGTTAGGTAATCTACTAGGGCTTGCCGATACTGCTGTCGGTCTTCTACATTTCCTACGGAGTTGAGGTCAAGTTTTAGAGTCTTAAGACCCAGATTTCGGAGAATATCACTAGCGATCGCAATTACCTCTGCATCTGCTCGTGGGTCAGCACTACCAATAACCTCTACCCCCAGTTGGTGAAATTGCCGCTGACGCCCTGCTTGAGGATTTTCATAGCGAAACATTGGTCCTGTATACCAGAGGCGTTGCACTCCTCCACTGGCGTAGAGACTATTTTGAATAAACGATCGGACTACACCCGCTGTTCCTTCTGGACGCAGAGTCACGGAACGCGGCGGGGTCGCCCGGTCGTTGAAGGTGTACATTTCCTTCCCTACAACATCTGTGGCTTCACCAATACCGCGTTCAAACAACTCAGTCCGCTCAAAAATTGGCGGACGAATTTCCTGATAAGCTGCTCTATACAGAATCTGCCGCGCGAGCGCTTCAACCTGCTGCCAATAGCCGACTTCGTCTGGCAGAATGTCCCGTGTTCCTCGTAAAGCCTGAATCGAACCCATGAAATTTTCGATGTCCTACCTGTCTCACAGCACGACCTGAGCAGTTTCTTCTTCCCAGGTTCCATAGCGATTTTGATAATAGGTCAAAATCTGGTTCACCTGTTCTCGACTCACGGAATCCGAAGCGTCCGTATAGTGAATCCACAAGCTACCCGTCTGACTTTGGTTGTAATCAAACGTCTGGGATGTCTGGGGCAGCAGACCGGCGTCTACTCCTTTGACTTGCCGTAAATGGGCAGCCACCTCCCGATACACAGCTAAGGGTAACCCAGGACAGCAAATTCGATACCGCAGCTGTTCACTCACTACTTTCTCCATTCCTACATCAACGCTGTACAGCTATATATCACGCTTGAGGAGGGAGACTTCTATTAACTGGACTTGGCCCTGGAAGAAATGCTGTCGGCGCACCTGGCCGCCTAGGACCTCCAGGGGCTGTCTGTGGTTTTTCCCCAACTTCTCTGGCTACCTCAATCCCGTATTGCTCCAGAATCACAACTGGAGTGGGACCACGATTCATGTCAATCCGCTTGACTAGCACCTGCCCATTTGATAATCGCTGTCCTGCCTGAACATAACGACTAGGCTCATTCGGTACCGTCACAATGGCATTAGGCACACCCCCCACTTCTACCACACCTGTGACCTCAACCCCCTGTGCCAAAGTTGGTTCAGGTAGCTGCGGTAGTTCTGGCCTAAAGTTGGGAGGACTTACAGGAGGAAGCACATTCGTCGTCCCAGGGCGAGGGGGAACTGAAGTCGGAGGCTTTAAATTTTGTTGTGGAGGGCGGCGAGGAGGCAAAACATTTGCTCTAGGTCCTGTAGCTCCTCTAGGTCCTGTCGCCCCTGTAACGCCTCTAGGTCCTGTAGGTACTCTAGGTCCTGTCGCTCGATTGCCCGCTCCACGGTTATTCGGTCTTAGAGGCGGCAGTGGGGATATTGTTGGCACTGGTCTAGCTCCCCCTGTCCCGCCACCTCCAGGAGTGTTTGGAGACACATATACTTCCGGCACCAATGGAATTGCTGCAAATGGATCAACACGTCCTTTGGGATTCTGTTTTACTCGCTGCTCTGGTGGCAAGGTTTGAATCAAGCCAGATACGGCGGTACTCTTTCCTGGTTGCTGGGCTGTCAAGGGATTAGCAAAGGGAGTTGTTGGAGTTGTTGGCGTTGCAGCTGGTGAAGGTCTTGGAGGAGCTTTGCGGGCAACAGGCGTTGGTGCCGGAGTATTGTTAGCTGATTGGTCACCGCCGTCACCACCCGGACAGCCCCCCAGGAACAGAGCTAACACGCTAACCAACGTAATTAAAGAAACTCTACGCATAGACCAGTCCCCCAACGCTTTACCAGAAGACACTGTGAAAATTACCGTACCGCCAATCGACTCAATCAATTCGATAACCTTAGTATATCTAATTAGGGATTGGGAATCCTTGGCAAGTCCCAGTTCCTAGTCCCTAGCCCCCTTTCACGACAAGTTGTATTTAATTACGCCTAGCTACTTACCACCTAGAAAAGGGGATTTAAATAAACAATTTTTATAGTATTTAATTTTAGTTAAAGAATAAAGAAGCTAGTAATTAGCTCTAGATAAATTGAGCTTTGATTGAACTCTAGTGACTAAAGGAGAGTCGTTTTAATCCATGATTCCTTCAATTCATAGTGAGCCTTATCAGCCCTAGAGCGCCGGTTCATTAAGATGATTAATTTCTTGAAAGCCCATCTCTATCTTTTTAATGTTCCGTCCCGCTCATGAACTTTTTCAGTGAGTCTAATCCTTTTTTAACCCGGCGGGAGACAGTTACGACACTAATGTCTAAGCGTTCCGCGACCTCTTTTTGTGTCAAGTCGTGTAAAAACACAAACTCCAGAATTTCACGAGTACGCTTTTCCAGGTGAGCCAAAGCTTGTTGCAGACGAATCTGGTCTTCTTGCGCTAATTGAAAACTGCGGTATCGAGGATCGGGTACGAGTTCACCCAAGCTAGTTGTCCCCTCCTCAGAGTCTCGCACGGGTGTGTCTAAGCTCAGAGGTTCACGATTTTGATAGGCTAGTTTAACTTCTTGCCATTCTGCTAGGGAAATCTCTAATGCCCCCGCTACTTCAGAATCCGTCGGTTGCCGATTGAACTTTTCCCGTAAATCTTGAGTAATTTCTACAGACTGCTGCCGCAGTGCCAACCAGCGTCGAGGAATGCGAACTGAGCAACCCCGATCTCGTAAATAGTGCTGAATTTCACCGCGAATGTAGGGAATGGCAAACGAACTAAAGGCAGTTCCCTTCGTTGTGTCAAACCGTTCAATGGCGCGAATTAGACCAATACTTCCAACCTGAAGTAAGTCTTCGTAACTTTCGGTACACTGGTTGACCCAATGGTGAGCCTCTTTTCTGACCAGTCCAAAGTTGAGATGAACTAGGTGATTACGAATCTCAGCAGAACTACATCGCTGGTACTCTCGCAATAATCTTAGGTTCTCATGCTTCAGGTCGTAGTCGGTAGGGGTAGGCATAGCAAAATTCCGGGGTAGAGCACAGTCTGATGGGAGACTCTCAACTCAAGTAAGAGTTTCTTTCAAAAGTTGCCGCTGTGTTTGGGAACACAAGCAGTAGTTTTTCAAGGCTTCTTAGCACCCATGAGACAACTGCACTTAAGCGAGGAAAGGAGCAACGGCTTTTTGCCAAGCCTCCAATCTTTAACGAGTCAATGCTGTCGCTTAACAATTTTATTATTTTACTCAGGAATATTGAAACCGTAATTTT
>DATNQP010000387.1:0-10621 GCA_036703965.1 Leptolyngbyaceae cyanobacterium | reverse complement strand
GCATGAGCGAGGAATGGAGTTGCACGCCTGGGTGTGGCTGTTTGCGGCAGCTAATCAGCGTCACAATGCTTTATTGAACCAACCTGCCAACTATCCTGGACCCGTGCTAGCAGCTCATCCAGACTGGGCAATTGTTAATCGCCAGGGGCGTCTGTTCGATCAGAATACTAAAAAGGCGTTCCTCGACCCTGCCAACCCGGAGGTCCGGCGCTACCTAATGGCGCTGCTGGAGGAGATTGTGACACGCTATGCCGTGGATGGCATTCAGCTAGACTATATTCGCTACCCCTTTCAAGACCCCAGTGTTGATCAGACGTATGGCTATAGTCAGGTGGCACGTCAGCAGTTTCAGGAGCTAACAGGTGTTGACCCGATTAAGGTTTACCCACGCAATCGCGATTTGTGGCAAAAGTGGATAGATTTTCGCATCCGGCAAATCGACAGCTTTGTGGTGTCACTGTCTCAACGCTTGCGGAGCGCTAAACGTCCCACTGATACTCGCAATCTCGGCTCAGCTAGCTCCGCCGCCGCCACTGGGCTAACGCAACGACCTTCTCTAATTCTATCGGCTGCTGTATTTGCCCTGCCGCGCACCGAGCGCCTGCAAAGACTGCAACAAAACTGGGAAGATTGGGCAATTCGGGGTGATATAGACCTGATGGTACCGATGACATATGCCTTAGATACTAACGGCTTACAAAAGCTAGCAGAGCCGTTGCTCAGGCAATCGACGCTAAGTTCAGTATTGATTTTACCGGGAATTCGGCTCTTAAATTTGCCTGATATCGTCGCGATTGACCAAATGCAACTACTGCGGGATTCGCCAGCAGGTGGGTATGCTCTGTTTGCCGTGGAAAATCTTGATGTTAATCTGCGCGATATCTTCAGTCGCACGCAGGGAGGAGGGGAGCGGGGACTCAGACGAGTAGGAGAGAATTTTATTTCCAGTTCCCAATCCCCAATCCCCAGTCCCCAGTCCCCAACCCCGGAACCTGTACCTTACCGTCAACCTTTTCCAGCAGCGGCAGCTCGTTATGCGGCTTTGCAAAGGGAGTGGAATTTTCTATTGAAGAGTAATCAAATTTTAATTCGGGAGCCAGCACTCTCGGAGTGGGGAAAACAAGCCGATGCGCTTTCGGCATCACTTAATCAACTGGCAGCAGAGCCATCGATGCGGAATTTATCGTTGGCAAAAGCATCACTCTCATCGTTCCGCGCTCAATTTCAGAAATGGATGGCAAGCCAATCCGTTGAACACCCCTACCAAGTCCAAGTCTGGGATAACCGTCTAGCAACGATTGAACGGTTGCTACGTTATGGTGAGCGGATTGCGTTGAATCGAACCAGTCTAACGAGGTAAAACACTAAACCTGTCTTGAAAATAGGGGTCAGGGGCTAGGGAAAAAAGATTTTCATTCCTTCCTTGTCAGCTGCTGCTCATGGTGTCCAATCTGAAAATAGATGGGGAGAGATTTTCATCCTTTTACTGTGATAGTTATTGTGACCAGGTTGATGTGTTAATAGCGCGACGGACAGGTAGTAGGGCGAATCGGAACAAAGCCTGTTTCTTCAAGCATTGCTTGACCTTTGTCAGTCAACAGCAAGTTAGCGTAGGCTCTTCCAGCTCGCTCCTCACTGTTCTTATCTCCTTCAAAGTCTTTAATAATCACAAATAGATTTCGAGTTATGGGATACTTCCCAGTTTTAAAAGCTGCCTTATTGACCTGAGTTCGCTGCTGTGGGCATAACTCAGGAGGAACCAAGTTACCTTGATAAGGAGGAATAAATCTTCCTGGCTCATATCCTAAAGGCAAAGATCGAACCATACATTGAGGGACAACTTCCGGTGCTGAAGCGTAGTAGATACCTCCCGGAGTAGTAGCCACTGCACGTAACCCTACAGTTGTCGAATCGACTAACTTGACCTGATCACTTAGGGGCTTTCTTAAGAAATCTTGGATGAAGAATTCCACCGTCCCTGCATCTTTCTCTCTACGCGAGTAGGGAGTAATAGGCAGATTAGGTCCACCAACTTGCTGCCAATTGTTAATGGTACCCGTGTAGATACCTTTAAGCTGATCCACGGTTAAGCCGGGAATCTTAAGCTGAGGATTCACCGCTACAGCTATTGCGTCCATAGCAACACGCTCTTGGTCAAGGGAAAACCCTCGCCGTTTAGCCTCATCGATTTCCTCTTTCAAGAGAGGTCGAGAAGATTGAGAAAAGGTCAGTTGCCCTTGTATTAACTTCTGAATCCCGTCACCAGAACCCTGAGTCGGTACATACCGCCCAGGCAACCCCGGCCAAGCTACCTGTATAGCTGGATCGAGCCGATCACGGATTGGAGCCCAAGTGGTGCTGCCACCATAGTTAAATAGTTCACCTTTAGGAACATCACTCAGAAAATTTAAGCGAATATCCGTATAAGAACAGATCGGTCTTGTGAGCCACCAGGCGATCGCTGATAAAAAAATTGCTCCACCCATAAACCCAGTCATCATCACAAACCATCTTGACCCTTTTTGCACAGAGGACGGAGGTGGAGAAGATTGAGGGAGTGAAAGGGGTTGAGGAGGTTGAGGCAAAGATAGGTCAGGTTCAGGCTTTTTCAGCAACTCCTGCCAAGTCACAGGAACTGCGCTAGGATTTTGGCAAATCACAGGTAAACAACTCGCGCCCGGAAAGTTTGTCTCTATAATCGATAGCTCATGCAACTTTTCTTGCGCTTCTCGTACAGAAACATACAAAGACTTGCCTCCGGAAAAGGCTTCCAGGAAATATCTCAAAAATTCTTGAGCGAACTGATCGGGTACTGGCTCCCGCATGACAATGATTTGCGGGATGTTCAATTTCTCTAATTCCCTCGCTAATCCTAAACCATCGCAGGAATTAAAAATCGCTAGTTGTAAACCTTTGCGAATCGCTATTTTTAGGGTCTTTTTTAATTCATTAATCGCTAACTTTTCTCTTCTATTAATGAAAATCTGACCCGTTTCTCCATCGCTCTGGCTAGAACTATGCCCAGCAAAAAAAAGGATATCCCAATTCCTATCCCAAAGGGTTTCAAACTCCTGACGTTGAGGCTCTACAAGAAAGCTTACATCTGCTTGAGGTAACCTTTCTAACAACTGGCGGTCTTTTTCAATATTAATTCCACTGCTATTGCCCAAAATAGCTAAAATCTTAACTCGCTCTTTGGGGATAGGGAGTGTTCCTCTGTCATGTTCCAAGGGGCTTATGGCAACGGCGGCATTAGGAAAGTCTTCAAAAAACTCCCAAGTATCCCAGGGTAATTTCCGTAACTTGGAATCTGTCGTCCGAACAATTACTCGAATTTCATCGGTTCTGCTTAACTCCCTTAGTAACCTTCTCTCTATAGAAAGAAACTCGTTTGATTTTAACCAATTATTGATACTTTCTTTTAGCCCTTGAAATGATTCACGGCATTCCTTAATTTTTTCCTCTAAATTTTCGCTTGATACAAGCTTTTCATTCATTAAACGCTCTAGGCGGCTATTTTGAGTTCCTAAACTGCGGTAATTTCTCTGCCACTGATCATAGTTTGAAGAAACTTCTGGAGCTGGGGGCAACTTACCACGAATTCCCCCAATTATAGGAGGCTGCCCATCTTCGCCAATCTCAAGCGTAACTCGAAAACCCTCGTTAAAATTACCATCATCCAAACTTAGTACAACTACCTTACTCATTGCAGTCCTCCTGCGAGTATCCTGTCAGATTACAAAATCCTCTATTACAGTGTCCTCACCCAGCAGAACTTCTACTTTAAACTTTTCTCCGGGTTGACCACTAAACTGCTCTGTTTGAATCAGAGTATTAGTACTTCCTGCTGAGGATTCCAGAAAAGTTGTTCCTGCTTCATCAAGTACTAAAAGCTTGAGTCCTTCTGGCAAAAAAATATTTTCGCCAAGAGAACGTACTTGCACTCGGATGCGAGTTTCCTGAGTAGCCTCTTTAGTCAGATTCAGAACCATGGCTATAGAGCAGTCTGCCGGTTTTATCCCTAATTGAACAGGCTTAGCCAATGTAACGCGCTCTGAGTTCGCATTCCTAAAAGCTAGACTCACTTCTGGTGGACCAAAAAATTCTTCGGCAGTTTGCCAGCCAGCCTCAAAAACATTTTGAAACCATTGGTTTAAGTTTACTAGAATCTTAGGTTCAGGTTTTTGAATTTGATTGAGGTACTCTAGAAAATCTTTCAAAGATTGCAACTGACTAATTGGCATCTCTTCTATTGCCACTTTTTTGGCAAACCCAAGCAGCGTTGCTTCTGTAAGAGATTCATTCATCCGGACAATAACATATCCAATTCTATCTTCCCAAACTTCCGCTGGAATGTAAACCATTTGTGTATCTGAAAACACAGAACGACACTCTAATTTTCCTAGATTTTTTACCTCTAAATCAGCAACATCTGCCAGAGATTGCATCACCGGCTCCCAACTATCACTCTTCTTCAAGTTAGTCTCAAATCCATTAAGCTGTAAGTAGACATTCACCGCATATACAGCCAGAGTATTGAGGTAAACCTGTTGAGCGTTATGAAAATTGGATTGCTGCTGACGAAACTGTTTTGCAAAGTGATGTGCTTTCCAAGCTAGCTGAACTGTGAAGGTAAAGGGTTCAGTTGTATGGCTCATAATTAATTTAGTTTCCCTTTAAGCAAATTCCTGCACATATTTTTTGATGATTGGTGCGAATCTTTGGATGCGACGCCAGTAAAAGCTACTGATTGTTGTCACCGGGATGCCCAATTCTTCTGAAATCTCTTTCCAGCTTTTTCCATCAACTCTTTTAGCTAAAAAAATTGCTTGAAAGCTGGCATTCGGCTTATTTTCTACACACTCGGTTTTAAATAGTCCTTCAGGGTCATCTTCTATACATTGTCTAATAATTTCAGATAATAAAGGGATATTTGTTTCTGCCCCTTCTACCCCTTCTACTTCTATAAGGGAGCTACTTTTTATTTGAAATGTTTGATGCACCAATTCTATAAATATTTTACTTAACCGAAAGTTTACCCAATTCATAAATTTACCTTGCCCTCGTTGAGGGTCATAATTATCAATTTTTTGAAACACATAAAGCAACGTTCTATTTACGGCATCATCATAAATGAGTTGATAAAGTTCACGCGAAATATTACCTTGAGGCGGATGAATAAGCTTGCCAGATAGCTGAATGGCATTAACTAATTCCGTTAAAGCATACTGCCGTATCTGTGTCTGTGGGGAGTACTGTTGGGCTTCTAGGGCAAGCCTTTTAAGTCGAGCATCATCCAATACTTGTTTAAAAGAACTAGTAAGCAGTAAGCTTGTCCAACTTCTTAGAGAATCTTGCCAGTTGTAGTTGCAAATATCTTGGTCAACATCACCCAAAAGTTGCTCTCGAACTTTTTCATAAATTTCTTGACAAACACCAGTTAGAGGTTGTCCTCTAGGCGGACGACAGATTTTGCGCGATCGCAGAATCTCATCAACTAGTCTTGCTAAAGCCAGTTGCCGTTCTCTATCTCCAGGTAGCTGTCCTTGGACTTCTACAACTAGCTGTTTAAGCAATTCAGTCTGTTGACTACTAGACATCGCTCGACTCAGTCCTTAATTCTGGCTCACCTAGTTAACTAGAGCATTTTGTCGAGTGTACTTCAAGTTAGATGGTGCTGATCAGTACCCACTAACCTCTTGTTAATAACTCTGATCTAGGTGATAAATTCTACGCAACAGGACTTTTTTGTTACAAATATTTACTACAAGGTAAATATTTGTAACAAAAACAGAAGTACTGCGTAGAGTTCGCGGCTAAACCCAGAGTAATCAGTAAAGCTTCTGTGCGTTGCAGTTGTTTAGATGAGTTTCTTACAAAGTCCCATTACCCAAAACTCGCTTGCGCCAAAAAAACTGTATTCTTCAACACCATCAACCCAGTCGCTCACCAGTAAAAGGCTAAACTCTTCTCAAGATCTCCAATCCTTCTCTAAGGCAGCCATGCGTCCTAAAAGTCGCCAGTTCATCGCCCGCTTTACTGCCGCCTTAAGTATCTTTCTGCTTACTGCTTGTAATCAGGGAACCAGCAATACAGACAACTTCAGCGGTCTAACCCTCAAATTCCTGGTCGGTAGTGCTTTGGGAGATTTCTGCAATCAGGCAACCGCCAAGTTTAATCAACAGCAACCCAAACTAGACAACGGTACAGCATTCCGCGTGACCTGTGTGAGCCAGGGCAGCGGAGATGTGGTTACTACCTTGGTTTCCCAAGCTCAACAGCTCAAGAGTGGCATCCTCAAAGCTGACTCTCCAGAATTCCCCACGTTAGTTTCACTGGATGGCGAGATTTATCAAAGTCAATTGATTTACCGGATGAACCAGCTGTTTCCTGGGCAAAACTACATTCCTGAAATTACCGATTCACCACTCTTGGTCAGTAGTCCTATGGTATTTATGGTTCAGGAAGATATTGCCCAAGGATTGCAGAAGGTAGCTGACCCCTTCAAAGCTTTGGTAACGGCAAAAACCCATCGTGATATTGACCCAGCCAGCCCCCCTTTAGTGGTTCACTACGTCCACACTGCACCTACTCGTTCTAACTCTGGTTTACAAACTTTAGTCGCTCAATATGCTGACGTCTCCGGCAAGCGACCTGAGCAACTGACAGTGGAGGATGTCAATCGCTATCAACCCCAAATTCAACAGATTCAGAGCAAAATCACCCGCTATGGTGTTTCAACCGATTCTCTTGCCAAGGCGATGGTAAAAAATGGACCATTTTGGGCTTCAGTTGGTTCAGTTTATGAATCTTCGGTGATTGGCGCTAACACCGGACGACAACCAGGGCAACCTCGCTATGTGGCGGTTTATCCCAAGGCAACGTTTACCTCTAATATGCGGGTGATTTTGCCGAATGCTCCTTGGGTGAGTGCTGATGAAAAGGCGGCAGCACAAAAGGTTATCACTTATCTGCAATCTCCTGAAGCCCAGCAGATTGCTATAGGGTTAGGTTTGCGCCCTGGAACATCGGGAGTTGCTTTGGGGGCAAAGTTTGCGCCGGAGTTTGGGGTTGACCCGCAAGCAAAGTACGATTCCTATCGACCCCCTCAACCAGAAGTCGTGGAGGCGATGCTGAAGTCTTGGCAGGATGTCGCCAAGAAGCCCTCACTTGTGGTGGTGGTGGTAGATTCTTCGGGTTCGATGCAGGGGAATAAGTTACCGGCAGTTCAAAATACCTTGCAGACTTACATCAACAGTCTGGGACCAAAGGACAAAATTGCTCTGATTGATTTTGATTCGGAAATCCGACCTCCAATACTAGTAGATGGAACTCCGCAAGGACGCGATCGCGGTTTGCAATTTGTCAGTGGACTTCAAGTCAATGGAGGCACAAAACTGTACGATGCAACGCTCAATGCTCGCAACTGGTTGCAACAAAATATTCGTAAAGATGCCATTAATGCGGTTCTTATCCTAACTGATGGTGAAGATTCTGGCTCCCAAATTAAGCTTCCTCAACTCAGTCAAGAACTCCAAAAAAGTGGCTTTTCTACAGACCAGCGGATTGGCTTTTTTACGGTTGGCTACGGTAACGAGGGAGAATTCAATCCCGATGCCCTCAAGAAAATTGCTGAGCTAAATGGCGGTTATTACCGTCGGGGAGACCCAGAAACCATTGCCAAAGTGATGTCTGATTTGCAGGTGGAGTTTTAAGTTATGAAGTTAGTGAACCCACTTTATTATCCATTGGCTGTCTCCCTTGGGGGAATTGCACTTGTGGCCGGTGTCCGATTCGTCAATTTGTCTAGTGTTGTGATGTTGCCAATAGCCGTGGGAATTGCCACAGTAGGAGCGATCGCACGTCATCGCACAGAACCACAAACGCTGAATCTGGATAACCCAGAACTGGAACGAGAACTGCAATCCGTGCAAAAGCAGGCTAAAAATTTAGCAGAAAAAGCGGATACTCTGCGCTTAGAAGCAACACAGCTCTTAAGCAGTACCCTAGAGGTGGAACTCTTAGCCGCCGTACAGTATGCGTGCGATCGCGCTACTGAACTTCCCGCTAAAATTGACCAACTAACTCGACGCCTACAAGGGGCTGATTCACTTTTATCAGTGAGTGACCTCCAACAGCAACTCGCTCAAGTTCAGGCTAAACTTCCCAACCGCGCTGGCGTCGCAAAAGAACAGCTAAGCAGACTAGAGATGAGCTTGCTACGCAATATCCAGTTAGCACGTCAGGGACAAGATGCACGTCAAGCTCAGGTAGTCAGCCTCTCCACAATAATTCTGGACGCGGGGGGTGTGTTGCAGCAGCTACAAAACAAGCTAAGAACTGCGGATTTGAATAATTCAGACCAAGTGATGGAACTGCGGCGATGGTGTGAGGAACTCCGTAGTTTTGAAGAAAATGTCGATCTCTTGGTTTCCAAATAAAGATAGAGAGGTGAGATTGGCAATGGCAGTCGGAACGCTTAAATCCAAAAACAAAAATCGACTATTAATGTCCCTAGGTATTATCCTGGCATCCTTGGGATTGACTTATGTACCCATACCAGGGTTAAACCAAACAGTTGTGGTTGTCAGTGGCACGGAACTGTCTGAACCCCTACAAGCTTTAGAAGCAAAGTTTGAGCAAGAAAATCCTGGAATCAAGCTTGAGCTGAAGTTTCAAGGCTCTCAGGATATTGTAAACAACTACCTTGACAACAAGAATGATTTTAAGCCTACTGTCCTGATTCCAGCCAATGGAGAGATTTTAAAAGAATTGAGCGATCGCGCTCAAGCACAAAATAATAGCAACCCTTTCTATGAAACTCCCCAACCCATAGCCAAAACTCTAGTAGTAGGCATTGCTTGGCCAGAACGGGGTAACGTTCTCTTCCCCAATGGGCGCTTTCTGTGGCAACGGGTGGAACAAGCCATGCAAGCTGGCAACTGGTCAGCGATTGGCGGCTCAAACGACTGGGGTAGTTTTGATTTTGTTACCACAGACCCCACCCGTTCTAATAGCGGTCAGGTGACGTTAAGCTTATGGGCGCAATCGAAACTGGGGGGAGGCACCCTCAGTGGTAGCGGATTAAACAATCCTTCGCTGCAAACTTTGTTTAATTTAGTGAAGCGCTCAGTTTATCAGCCACCTCGCTCCACTGATATTTTGCTGCAAGAATTTATTGCCCGTGGTCCTAACGATGCAGATGTTGCTACAGTTTACGAGAGTATCGCGCTCTATCGCTGGCAGCAATCTGGTGCCAATCAGGGCAAACCTTATCAAATCTACTACCTTGACCCCACAATTCAAACAACTTCAACTGCTGCGATTGTCCGCCGGGATGTCGATGCTGGTACTGCCAAAGCGGCGAAAAAATTCCTGGACTTCCTGACTCAACCCAAACAGCAGGCAGTCTTTGTTCAGTATGGCTTCCGCCCGGTTAATAATTCCGTTGATTTGAAATCTGTCCCTAATAGCCCTTGGACTCAGAATATCCCTGGTGCTGAGGTCAATCCATCAGGAAAACCCACACCACCGCCTGATACTCAAGTGTTGACAGAAATCCAACGCTTGTGGGAACGAGCAAAATAAGGATTCCACACATCTAGAGACGTTGCATGCAACGTCTCTAGATGGGTTATCGATAGGTAGATTATCTTATCTGAACGGTATTGGCTTATAGGCACACAAAGGTGTGCGATCGCTCATATCACCAACAACAATAGCAAGATGCCCGAAATCTAAATCTTTCGGACATCCAACTGCATCACCTATCAGTTGTCATTTGTAACTTCTTCATTACAAGTGACGAACTTACGCTTGCTCCCACATTTGCCGGATTTCGCCGGGTAAGAAACCAGCAATTTCCTTAACCCGATCCTCCGACAATTCATCTTTCGTTGCCGAGAAAACAGCTTTAATAACAGTTTCCGGTTCTACCCCTTGCGGTAAGCCAGCCTCTTGACGAATCCGGAACAGGAACGTGTCTGGTTTAATAATCAGAGGTGGACGAATCCGGCTCAAGAAACTGACAATGGGATTTGTATCTTTCCACAAATCGGCAATTTCGTTTTGCAGAGCTTTATCTTCCGTAGGTTCTGCTTCTTTGTGCAGTTCATCTGCTACTCGGTCAGAAGCTTCGGTTGTCATCATGTCGCGCATGGTGCGGAAGACTACTTCTGTGATGTCTCTGGCATCGAAGATATCTTCTAGCTCGCCCTTGAACATCACTTTCTCTAGGAACGGCATATCTTTGGTGGCAATTGGAACCACTGGCCCTTCCTCAAGTGACTTGGGCGGGTTGGCATCCATTTTCTCCAACATTTTGCGACCTCTTTCGGTCAGTTGTGCCCGTTCAAAAGCAATTAAGTGAGGCAATGGGCCGTCCGGTGCGCCGTAGCTATTAGCAATTCTGAAATCAAACTCTTTTGGGTCAACGGCGTCTGGGGTATCCTCCTGATTAGCGTAGGCGTTGCCACTAAACTGTGCATCGATATATTGTTTTTGATTTAAGTAATCCAAGTGACCCAGCAGGTCAGATATCGACAGCTGTCTACCAGCGAAATCTGCCTCTGTAAAGGACACTTCATGCTTACCTTCTCCGTGGTCACCTTCACCAATTTTT
>DATNQP010000386.1:0-17438 GCA_036703965.1 Leptolyngbyaceae cyanobacterium | reverse complement strand
TAAGTTCCAACCAACCAGTATGACGCTGGATACTAAAGTCTTCACCTATAGGGAATCCGATCAATATGTTGGCATAACGTTGATCAATCAGCGGGTCTGGCTACCCTTGTCTATCGGCAATTACCAATTGGCACTGCTTAGAGGACAAACTCCCACCAGCGCTACGTTGGTCAAGCGCAGGAGTGGAGACTACTACATTCAGATTGCGGTTGATCTGCCAACTCCACCCACAGGGAAGACTCCTAAGGTTGTTGGTGTAGATCTCGGTCGTCGTGACATTGTGCGATTCGTTGACTAGAAACCAGTCCATACAAGGATTTGGGGGATTAGTCGTAAGGTCAATAGAACCTTGACAACTTGATAGACATGAAGGTGAGAGGAAGTACCCTAGAAAACTCAAGTCCTTCCCCACAAGTGCAGTGGTGAAAGCACTTCCCCTACGGTAGCGACTAGCCATCAATCCGTAAAGCGGGGATGAAAGGAGGTAAAACTGACAGCCTAACTCGGTTCCCTTCAAGCAAGAATCCATGAGTAACGAAAGTGAAGACACGTCAAAACATCGTCAGGCGCACACCAGCGGAATAAGGCTTATACGCTGGAGCCAAAAGGCAAAGGACAAGGAGATGGCAGTAATGTCCTGACCATCATGCACTTCCAATAAACCCGGTGTACAGTGTCGCTCTAAAGATTCTAAATAATGTCTATCAGGAACGAAGTAACCTCTCGTATGCTCTCAGGGCGGTCGATTCCTTGAGTAGGTGCCAACCGGATGCAGCGAGTAGGAAAGATAGAGTCAGAAGCGAACGCCTTGGGTAACTCCGAGGATATGCAAACAGACTCACGGTGAAATGGAAGATAGAGGTTCAAGTCGTAATGAAAATGTCAAAAGCACGGGGATTCTCCCCGATGATTGAATGGAAGACGATACCCTGGCGCAAGCTAGAGCGTAAAGTCTTTAAGTTACAAAAGCGCATCTATCAAGCCTCTCAGCGTGGCGATGTGAAATTAGTTCGCAGACTCCAAAAGATGCTGATGAAGTCTTGGTCAGCAAGAGCATTAGCGGTTCGTAGAGTATCCCAGGACAACCAAGGAAAACAGACGGCAGGTGTGGATGGCGTTAAATCGCTGACCCCAAAGCAGCGTTTTGACCTAGTAAATCAATTACACCTGGGAACCAGGGTCAGACCAACTCGGCGAGTATGGATTCCAAAGCCGGGGACGGAAGAGAAACGACCTTTGGGTATACCTACAATGTATGACCGCGCCTTGCAAGCGCTAGTCAAGCTGGCACTAGAACCAGAATGGGAAGCGCGATTTGAACCGAACTCATACGGGTTCCGACCAGGACGCTCATGCCATGATGCAATCGAGGCAATATTCACAAGCATCCATTGCAAATCAAAATTTGTACTGGATGCTGATATAGCTAAATGTTTCGACCGCATCGACCATAAAGCACTGCTCAACAAATTAAATACATTCCCCACCATTCGCCGTCAGATACGAGCATGGTTGAAAGCGGGTGTGATGGATAATATGCAGTACTTTGATACATCTGAAGGTACGCCACAAGGTGGGGTCATCTCCCCTCTTTTGGCTAACATTGCCCTCCACGGGATGGAAGAACGGGTGAAAGAATTTGCTGACACGCTCCCCTGTCGGAGTGGGTTAGGAAAGAGGGACAACAGAAAAGCCCTCAGTCTTATCCGATACGCCGATGACTTCGTGATTCTCCACGAAGACATAACCGTTGTCCAAAGATGCAGAGAAATAATCTCTGAATGGTTAAAAGGCATTGGGTTGGAATTGAAACCTAGTAAAACGAGGCTTGCCCACACCCTTAACCAATGTGAGCAAGAACAACCAGGGTTTAACTTCCTTGGTTTCAATATACGTCAATTCTCAGTAGGGAAATACCACACTGGTAAAACCTCAAGAGGAAATAGACCGTTAGGCTTCAAAACCATCATCACCCCAAGCAAAGATAAGCTGAAGGTACATTACGACAAAATAGCGGGAGTAATTGACGCCCATAAGACAGCACCGCAAGCGGCGCTCATCAGTCGATTAAACCCTATCATCAGGGGTTGGGCAAATTACTATTCAACCGTAATAAGTAGTGAGGCATATTCCGACTTAGATAACCTCACCTACCTGAAGCTTACCGCTTGGGCAAAACGCCGTCACCCAAATAAATCATCAGGATGGGTGGTAAAGAAATACTGGCAAACAGTAGAAGGCGCAAACTGGGTATTCGCAACCAGGTCAGAGGGTAAAAACCCAATGCGGTTACTAAAACATAGCGCCACTGAAATCAAGCGCCATGTAAAAGTTAAAGGCGAATCGTCACCATACGACGGAAACCTGGTGTATTGGAGTTCAAGAATGGGTAACAACCCAGAAATGCCTAAGAGGGTATCAACACTCTTGAAGAAGCAAAAAGGAAAGTGCGCCCAATGCGGATTAACATTCCGAGAAAACGATGTGATGGAAGTTGACCACAGAATCCCTAAATCGCAAGGTGGAAAGGATTCCTACGATAATTGGGACTTACTTCACAGACATTGCCACGACACAAAGACAGCCTTAGATGGCAGTCTTGGTACCAAATCCGGTTGTAACAGTACCGAGCCTAAGCCCAACAAAAGACTTGAAAAAGTCGAGGATAAATGGGTAATGAGGTATGCGTGATAAGCACCATATCACTGAGGAGCGGAATGAAGGGAAACTTTCACGTTCCGTTTTGAAGACCAGCGGGACTGGTGACAGTCTCGCTGAGTTTAATGCTACAACTTCCACTCTGCATGCTTGAAATGGTCAGCCATTGCAAGCTAATCGTGAGCAATACTCCAGTGTCAGACATGGTTACTTCCAAATTGCGCGAGTGGGTGGGTGTATTTTCAGCCGCTTAGAATTACTGCCTAAAAGCTTTGAGAGATAAGGGTTTGGCTGCCCTCACCCTGAAAATGAGTCGCGCAAATTCTAGAACCGTTATTAGAAAAGGTTTTGAGCAAATTTTCTTGGCTTCTTTTTCAAATGCTTGTCGCTTCAAATGCTATTCTTTAAGAGATACGCGCAACAGTACCTTGAAAACTGCATATATACGACCTTCGGGACGGCTGCTCTCTCAATCCACTAAAATCCCTATCAGGGATTGAAACATTCTTGCTCAAGCTCGATTGAATCAGGTTCGTGCTCTCAATCCACTAAAATCCCTATCAGGGATTGAAACCTTTCAACCTAGCTTCTTCAACTCGGATTGCATACTGGACTCTCAATCCACTAAAATCCCTATCAGGGATTGAAACGGATTCAAAATTCTTATCTATTTCTTCAATGCGGGGCTCTCAATCCACTAAAATCCCTATCAGGGATTGAAACGTACACTTATTTTAGCAGGGGTATTGAGCCAGGTCTAAGACTCTCAATCCACTAAAATCCCTATCAGGGATTGAAACGAAGTGATGGGCGATACTTACCGGGATTCTCGGACATACTCTCAATCCACTAAAATCCCTATCAGGGATTGAAACAAGCAGGTTCAACAGCAAGCGGTAAAGGTAGCGACCTCTCAATCCACTAAAATCCCTATCAGGGATTGAAACTTTATGGGCAAGAAGTTAAGCTCTTCCCCGAAGCTCTCAATCCACTAAAATCCCTATCAGGGATTGAAACCTCAGAAAGTACCTCAGTGACCTGGAGAAGGAGCCTCTCAATCCACTAAAATCCCTATCAGGGATTGAAACTTTCAAAGTTTTCAGACATAAGAAACCTCGACAGACTCTCAATCCACTAAAATCCCTATCAGGGATTGAAACCGAAAACCTATAGGTTTCCGGAGAAATTTATTTCACTCTCAATCCACTAAAATCCCTATCAGGGATTGAAACTCAATTCATCGACCTCTTGCAGATGCAGATATTGCTGCTCTCAATCCACTAAAATCCCTATCAGGGATTGAAACAGCCGCCAAGGCTGGTGAGATTTCCTACGACCTCACTCTCAATCCACTAAAATCCCTATCAGGGATTGAAACAAATTCAATCTGTACGGGCGAGAGATGCCGGATGCTCTCAATCCACTAAAATCCCTATCAGGGATTGAAACCGATTTGTTCGCTCTCGAAAAACTCGCCGACTTTCTCTCAATCCACTAAAATCCCTATCAGGGATTGAAACTAATTCTCACAGAACCATAGCCAACTTAACAATAACTCTCAATCCACTAAAATCCCTATCAGGGATTGAAACATAGTGCATGTCATCCCAGCTTCCTAACTTTTTCCTCTCAATCCACTAAAATCCCTATCAGGGATTGAAACCATACACCGCCTACGGAACGGCAGGCGATGAATCCTCTCAATCCACTAAAATCCCTATCAGGGATTGAAACCGTATTTTCTTGCAGATAGGGCGTATTTGCCCACCTCTCAATCCACTAAAATCCCTATCAGGGATTGAAACTACTTTGAGCAACTTGGCGTTGATCTCTTAGAGACTCTCAATCCACTAAAATCCCTATCAGGGATTGAAACTCGAATACGATTTTGACTCAGACCCCGCCGAAGTGGGCAAGGCAATCTCTCAATCCACTAAAATCCCTATCAGGGATTGAAACGGTAATATATGCTAATACCAACTACAATAGAGACTCTCAATCCACTAAAATCCCTATCAGGGATTAAAAATCTCTGTGATTTACTCACCTAATTCCGGCAGGAGGCTCCCACTATAATCAGCGCGGACACATCGAGCCGTCTCCTCGTGTCCCACGCATTGATCTAGTAAGCTACCGTGGTGGTTCTTGATCGTGATTTTCTAATAAATTGCGTGAACTTTGCGAAGGTGGCAAGTTTTCAAGTGCCATCGGCGTGCGAATGCGACTTAACTGACTCATTGCCCATCGTGCTGTTTCTTGAACTTCTGGGTCAGGGTCATCAGCCGCGTGGCACAACATCTGTGTTACCTGAGCGACTAATTCATAAATTCGCGTCAAGTCCCGAATTGCATTTTTACGTACCTCAGCATTGTCATCCTGCAATGAGACTGCCAGTGCCCTGTTGAGCGGTTTGAAGGTCTTGGCACCAATTTGCGAGAGCGCCTCCAAAATTAAGCTGCGCTGCTTAGAGTCTGAATCGATCATCAAATCCACTAGAGGCTGTACGGCTCTGGAATCTCCCTGCTGTGCCAGTTCCCAGATGGCTTTACGTCGCTTTTGGGGATCAGGTTCCTGTAAGTCTTTAATTAATTCATCAACAATATTAATTTTGGAGAGGCGACTGGTTTTTTCAATAGCCAAGCTATCAGCTGGCATCTCCACTTTGGAGTGAGTTTCGGAATGGCTTGGGAGTGAAGCTGTCAAAAATGAGGGGTTATGACCGTTTGCATGAGGGTTGTAGTCAAGTGTCTCTGTTTGAGAAGCGACGCCATTTTCTGGGGAATGTTGTGTGGAAAGGTCATCTTCATCCGGCTCGAATTTTGGCTTTACCGCTTTTTTGCTCTTGCCAAACCACTTTACTAAGAAAAAAATTCCTCCTCCAGCGATCGCGATGGTTAATGCTAAAAGCAGTCCTATCCTGAGCCAGTTCTTTTGCTGTTTAGGAGGTTTAGCAGGAGTAACTGCTGCTTTGGACGTCGGTTTTGCGGCTTCTGCCGTTTGCAAACGACTCCAGGTAGTTGAACCAGCGATGCCATCCGCTTCTAAACCAACGGATTTTTGGAATTTGGAGACAGCAAGCTTTGTACTTTCTGTATAGTTGCCATCCGCTGACCCGTCATAGAAACCTAACTGCTTCAGCTTTGTTTGCAGTGATACGACGGCTGATCCCTTACTACCCACTCTCAGGATAGGCTGATCCGTCACAGCAGGAGGAGCTTGAGCCACTCTCAAAGCGGAGGAATTGACCCCAGCAGAAGCGATCGCTGATTGTAATCCAAAGTTACGGCTGACACCCAGAGTACAGCCTAAGCAAGTAACACAGGCAGCTATAAGCACAGTGGAGCGATGGCGAATCATAAAAGAACCAAAGACTTGAAGGTGGAGCCAGTGTTGGCTATTAAGATCTCACTCCAAGCTAGCGCAATCGTCACCCTATCTAATACTAAAGCGCTCCAGTTAGTTAAGCTGCCCGTTTTTCTCAGCAAGGTGTTGACTCCACCCACTACTATTTTTATTAGTTCTACTGATTTTGTAATAGTTCAGCTTCTGATTCTGTGATTTTGACAGGCATTGATGCCAAAGTAACTGGGCGAGATTCCTCGGACAGGGGATTGATTTGGCTCAGGGTTTCTTCCAAGAGTAGCTGAGTTTGAGCCGGTGAGGGTCGATGAACAATAGATTGTAACTTAGAAGCTATTTCCTCACGCTGATTGATCAGATAGATGCTGACCAACGTCAGGCAGACTCCAAGCGACTGAAGCGGACTGAGTACCTCAGACAAGAACAAGTTTCCAAACAGTAAGGCAAATACTGGAGTCAGAAAGGTCAGAGAACTCAGACTAGTGAGATTCCCACTAGAGGCAAAGTAGAAGAATATACCGTAAGCGATCGCACTGCCAAAAATCGTTGAGTAAGCCAACGCCATCCAGCCGTATAAGTCAATATGGACCCATTGCTCAGATTCCCAAACCCCTGAGAGAGCAAACAACGGCAATCCGCCCAAAATCATGTGCCAGCCTGTAGCGGCAACCGGGTCAGCATATCGCGTCACAAACCGAATCATCACCGTCCCTACTGCCATCGCAAGCGCCGCCAAAAGCATCAGCCACGAGCCATTTTGAAACAGCTGTTCCCAATTGACTGCCAAGGCTAAGGAATCGCCGCCCAGAAGACCGAAAAGCCACTGCTCCGGCACACCAATCAGACTAATTCCCAAAATGCCTATTCCCAGTCCGACTGCCCCCCACAATCCAATGATTTCGCCAAACAGTAACCCTGAGAGCAGCGCTACCGCTAGGGGTTGAGAGTCAATCATGACTGAACCTAAACCCGCGCCCGTTCTCACCAATCCCTCGGCTAAAAACCCTTGAAACAGTGCGCCATCAACTAATGCAAACAAGCTAATCCACAGCCATGCTGCCCAACCTTTCGGTTGGGGACGCCCCATCACCGATGCCGCAACCAATACTAAAACTCCCGCTGGCACCAAACGCACACCTGCCATAAATAGAGGTGTCGTATTGGGGATAACGCCTTTCATCGCTACCATTGCCGTCCCCCACAGGAAAAAAGGAGCAATCAGCAGTAAAGTCCCGAAAGGTGATTGGATATTGGTGATTTTTAGCTGCATGAGTAGAGTTTTGGCGTTAGGAGAAACAACAGGAAGAGGTAAAAAGAATTTACTATTCTTTACACAATTCTACTGAATTATTGTTTTGTGTTAAGTCTTTTGATACAAACTCCTAGCCTACGCCATTAACCTCGATCGAACTGAAGATTAGGTAATTTACCCCAATACCGCGCTTTCCCTTGCAAAGGGGTCTCTAGGTAGGCGCTCCGTCCCCCAGTGGGAGGTTTGGGGGGGAACACCCCCCCCATCTGGGTTTTTCTCTGGCAACGACTACTTTTCCCTTAAGTCAGGACCATTCAGCTTGTAACACTCATCGAAGCTCTCACAGAACCGTCCCAATTTCCTTTAAATAGACGCGGGTAAAAGGTTCACCGGAACCAAGACTATACTGCTCTATCAAGCCCTTATGTCGGATTGAGACGTTATCTTCTTCCTTAATAACTACAGTTGAGTCGTCAAAAACATCCCGCATGAGCATCCTCTCCGTCTCCGTGGGATTATCCAGGACGACCATGTTACTCCCCTCGTAAAACATGCCATCCCTCTCCAAAACGTCTTCCCCATACTCGGCAATCAGCAAGTCAAGCTTGGGATTACGCATCAGGCTTTGCACATTGATGTTGTAATCTTTATTCAGGATTTTTTCTGAACGATTGACGAAGACTGCATCACGACAAACAGCACCGATTGTCCAGTCTGGGTGCTGGAGAAGAATATGGTCAATCGTTTCCTGGAGATCTGGAACTGAAATCCGGTTAAAGGTAATAATCGGTATCCTCGCCTCTGTAGCAGACTCAAAGAACGTTTCAAGAATATGCGCTGGCACATCGACGCTTTCACCAACCGCAGGTCTAAGATGCATTGAGATGCCAGGAGCTGCATTGATTTCAATAATGCCAAAGTCGCCGGATTTCCAGGATTTCGCAAGACTTAGGGCAATTACATCAATGCCAAGGCAAGTGAGCCGAAAGTGCTGCGCGATGTCTTGCGCCAGGATGATATTGTCAGGATGAACAGTGCGGGTTGCATCAATGCTCAAACCACCCGCTGACAGATTCGCTACTTTACGAAGATAGACGGTGCGGTCTTTTTCAATGACGCTGTCCGTTGACAAGCCTTGTTCTTCCAGGTACATTTCCATTGCCTCATCCCACTGAATCTGACCGAGGGGCGAGGTGGGTGAGTCTATCCGTGCTGGCTTCCGGTTTTCGCGCTTGATCAACTCAGAAATCGTTGAATATCCGTCACCCACAACTGAGGCGGGACGGCGTTCAGTAGCAGCAACAAATCTACCGTTGACACAGAGCAGGCGAAAATCTGACCCCTTGATGCTCTTCTCAACAATTACCTCTGTTCGTTGCTCCTCAGGAATGGCATCAATTGCCCTACCAAAGGCAAATCTCAGTTCCTCCGCGTTCTGTACATCAGCCGTCACCCCAATCCCTTTATGACCGGCTACAGGCTTGACGGCTACTGGATAGCCAATCATTTCTGCTACGTCCAGAGCATCATCTCGTGAAACAACGACGCTACCCTTCGGTACAGGAAAGCCCAAGGTTGCTAAGAAAGACTTACAGTCATCTTTGCGAGTGGTAAAGTCAGAATCCAGATGGCTATCACAGTCGAACGTCGTCGCTACTCCACGAACCTGTTTTTTCCCATAGCCATATTGCATCAATCCTTCTTCCCACAGATAAAAAGCGGGAATGCCTTTATCGTAGGCTGTGCGAAATAGGGCGTAGACGGTTGGACCACCGTAGACAGAGCGCCGGAATATTTCCTGAAGTGCTTTGAGTTGCTCGTCAAAGGCAAAACTTTCGTCTTGAGTAATTGCTTCAAACCAGTCCCAAACCGCGTAAACTACCGAGCGTTGGGTACGGGCATGGATCGCTTGAACGCTAACCCTTACATAATTGTCATAGGACTTGAGATTCCAGCGATTGAGGTGCAGCCCCATATCGAGTTTTCCCACTTCTGACACTGTCCGGGCAAACAGGTGGACATATGATTCGTGGGTCTCCTGAGCCAGTTGTGGGTAGCGTTCACCAATGCCCGATACATAATCGTCGAGAGGTCGAGGCTCTAGATGTCCAGTCAAAGCGAAATCGAATAGTAGCGCCGCCGTATCCAAAAAGGGGTTCGGACCGAGGTAATGTCTGATGTTAAAAATATCGAAAGCATCAGTCTTTCTGGCATTGATGCGGAGGGCATCGGTGGTTATGTCTAGAACCATTAGGTATCTCCATATAGCTAAATACTCAGGGAATCTTCTAGCTCAGTCAGGCTTACCCAGACCTCTGTGTGATTGCCGTATCGGCTTTAAGGTTGGCACTTGCGTACAGCCGATTGAGTGAGCTGATGGCTTGGGCATCACGCACTCGCCCCTCGCCTGAGCCAAGAAAAGTAATTCCTGTCTTAGTTGAACCTAATCATATTACCGCTGCATTTTCATCTATCTGAGGGCATCTAAGAAATGGGTAGAACCGCCCTCTATCCTGAGAGCTTTTTGTCACAACAGAATGAAAACTCTTTCCGAGTCAAGGATGAATACTGCCTCTCAAGATTAAGCCGCGACGGCGTGAAGGCGAAGTGCGATCGCAACGTTAGGAGCTTCAGCCTTATCGTTTAAAAAAAGTCCCTTTTCGGACTCATCTTGATGAGTATTTTTGCTGCTCAATCCCTGGATAGATCTTTTGTATAATAAGCTACAACTTTTGAGGGGTGAAAGAGCAGCCCAAGCCGTCGAATATAGACAAAGAGACGAAAGCCTTCAGGAGGCAGAAGAGATGAATACTACAGAAACTCCTCTCAGAAGTGAAGTTCGACAACTTGCTGAGGAAGCTTTCCATTTAAAACTGATTTCTGGCTATGGCGATGGTCAGTATGGCGACAAGTACCAAATTGTTTACAACGGCAAACCGAAGCATTATACCCTAGAATGCGCACGTTTTATTTTAAAAAACTTGATTACAAACCGTCGTGAAAATCACTGGCGCGTTGACTAGCAAGCAGCTAAACGACTGAATCAAAGCATTACATAGGAGGGCACGATAGTATCGTGCCCTACCATTACGCCGATAACCTCACGGAAAGATTGCGTTGCCAAATTAATCATGTGCCTTTTGTACCCATAACCAAGCTCATCACCCCCTGCACGTCCTGGTTTCTTAAGTAAGAGTAGTCAATCTGAGAGAAATGATTACAATGGGGTTACAGGTTCTACTAGGACGTTGGTGACTGCCAATATTGTTTTTTGATCTATGTCTGTTCTTAAAAGGGAACCAAGCACTCTTGTTGCAGTAGACCGGGCATGCACCCGGAAACTTTAGACGAGATTCAACGGTACCCACCTGGTTCTACCAGGTCATAAACTGAGGTAAGACGGCGTTTTGGGGAGCCTGTAATTATCAAATCCTCCTGTCTTGAAGGACTGGGGGGTTTTTGCTTAGATAAGGCAAGTCAGACTTTTGTTTATGTATCAAAACATTCCGACTTTTTGTAGATGAAGCGTTACTATAAACTAATTTAAATTCACTTAACATGTGAGAATTAGAGAAATTGTTATCTGAGCCGCTGACTGCTTCAAAATTTCCTGCTGATGTTTTCAGGCTGGCGAATGGGTTGACGGTTATTCATCAACACCTACCCGCGACACCAGTGGTGATGGTGGATGTCTGGGTGCGCGCCGGAGCGATCGCTGAACCAGATGAATGGTCTGGCATGGCTCACTTCCTGGAACACATGATTTTCAAAGGCACTCCCACTCTAGCTCCGTGTGTATTTGATTCTGTGATTGAAAGTCGCGGCGGTGTCGCTAATGCTGCAACTAGCCATGACTATGCTCATTTTTTCATAACCACAGCGGCTCAATATTTAGGAGATACCTTGCCTCCCTTAGCCGACTTGCTCTTACACGCCGCTATTCCCGAGGAGGAATTTTTCCGGGAACGGGATGTTGTATTAGAAGAAATTCGTTCCTGCTACGATAGTCCGGATTGGCAAGGATTTCAGGCGCTCAGCGAGAGCGTTTACCAGCGTCATCCCTACGGGCGCTCAGTGCTGGGAACGGAAGCTCAATTGATGACGTTCTCGCCTCAACAGATGCGCGACTTCCACTCCACTCACTACCAACCGGAAAATATGACAGTCGTGATTGTTGGTGGGGTTGAGCAAGAAACGGCATTGAATTTGGTAAACCAGTCTTTTGAAAACTTTGCTCACCCGACTGAGTGCCCCAAGTCCGAAGTAGAGGCAGAACCGCCCATTACAGGAATCCGTCGTCAGGAGCTGTATTTACCTCGGCTGGAGCAGGCACGCTTGTTGATGGCTTGGATAGGACCCGGTGTGGATCAACTACGGGATGCCTACGGCTTGGATTTACTTTCTGTGCTGCTAGCCGATGGACGCTCCTCACGCCTGGTGCGAGACTTGCGAGAAGAGCGGCGATTAGTGCAGAACATTAGTAGTGGTTTCTCACTCCAGCGAGACTCAAGTTTGTTTACGATTAGTGCCTGCTTAGAGCCACAGTACCTGGAACGAGTGGAACAGCTAATTTGCGATCGCTTATTCCAATTACAGAAGACGCCAGTCTCGCACAAAGAACTAAGTCGCTGTCAACGCCTGCTATGTAACGACTATATCTTTTCTACAGAAACCGCTGCTCAGATAGCTGGTTTGTATGGGTACTACAACACTATTGCTACAGCAGAAGTCGCCGTCACTTATCCCTCTCAGATTCAGAGGCTCAACGCATTAGACTTGATGCACTTGGCGCAGCAATATCTTTCCCCTTATCACTACGTCGTTACTGTCCTAAAACCAATAGCTGGGGATTGGTAAAAAAAATTGAATCAGTGACCACTTTTTCAGGAACCAGTGACCAGGTGAGAGGACGGGGAGGCCAGACCCCGACCAAAACCTTCTAACCTTCATTACCAACTCATGCCTCAAAACGTCAACTCTTCGCAACAACAGCAGACAACCCATCGCACTGTTCTCAATAACGGCATGGTTGTGATTGCAGTAGAAAATTCAGCGGCAGATATCATTGCTACCCGTATATTTATTCGGGCTGGTAGTCAGTTGGAGCCGCCCGAAAAAGCAGGGTTATCTCACCTGCTGTCAGCTGTGATTACCAAAGGGACAGAGAAGCTCTCATCTTTAGAAATTGCTGAACGGGTTGAGTCAGTGGGAGCGAATCTCAGTGCTGATGCGTCTAGTGATTACTTCTTGCTCTCGCTCAAGACTGTTTCTACTGACTGGCCTGAAATGTTGCAGCTAGCAGGGCAGATGCTGCGATCGCCTAGTTTTCCCGAAACAGAGGTGGAACTAGAGCGACACCTAACCATTCAAGACATTCGTTCTCAAAAGGAGCAGCCCTTTACCATTGCCTTTGAACAGTTGCGGCAAGCAATGTATCAAGACCATCCCTACGCCCTCTCAATTTTGGGAACAGAAGCTACGGTATCTGGGCTTTTGCGGGCTGACTTAGAGCGCTATCATCAGGCATATTTCCGCCCTGACAACATAGTGATTAGCATCGCCGGTCGTGTAACGCCAGAAGACGCCGTTGAACAGGTTGAACGAGTGTTTGGTGATTGGTTACCTTCCGAGATGCCTCTGACAACACCCCAGTTGCCATTACTCAAGCCTCACCCCTGTCAAGTCATGACAGCGCAAGAAACCCAGCAATCCATTGTGATGTTGGGCTATCTTGCCTCATCTGTACAAGACACCGACTACGCCGCCCTAAAACTGCTCAATACCTACCTAGGTAACGGGCTTTCCAGTCGCTTGTTTGTTGAACTGCGGGAGAAGCGAGGTTTAGCCTACGATGTTTCAGCGTTTTATCCCACGCGCCAGTCAGCATCCACCTTCGTCGTCTATATGGGTACGGCACCGGAAAACACAGCAACAGCACTCGATGGTCTACGCACAGAAGTCGAACGCCTTTGCTCTGACCCGCTGAGTATCGATGAACTCCAGACCGCGAAAAATAAGCTACTGGGTCAGTACGCACTGGGCAAACAGACCAATGCACAGCTTGCCCAAGTCTATGGCTGGTATGAGGCTCTAGGGTTGGGAATTGAGTTTGATATCCAATTTCAGAAAGAACTGAGCAGCGTTACCCCAGAGATGGCTCAAGCCGCTGCAAAACGCTATTTCATTGAACCTTATGTGTCGCTAGTGGGTCCGGCTGAGGCAATCAACTGGCTAGAAAAATCGGTAATTTAACTCTCCCTGTAGCTACGTCATACATATTTTTTGAATTGGCAGGGAGTCAAAGTCCTTGGGGTCAGCCTCAGGGGGAAAAACAAAAATTTCCTTCCCCTGTAGCCGTGCCTGATGGTGCAGCTTGATTGCTTCTGCTAAGCGATAAAACCTAATCGGAACCCATCCGCCACTGTAAAAGTAGACAACGACTCGACTCGTTATGTACTCTTCTTGTGGGAGTGGGGTTTGCCAGGGTGAGACGACACAGTCTTCTCTACTCTGTATATCCTTATCTGCTTTTTGATTTTGCAGATAAGACGTAACAGGTACTGGAAGCAGTCTCTTTCTAAGTTGTAACACTCTGTTAAACTTGTGAAGTTAGCGCTTACAGCTAATGAGTCAGAAATTAACCAAACCTATGAGAGGGTTCAGTTACAGCACTTTTCTTTTGATTGGGAAAGTTTTCTTTTTCAGGAATATGGCGACTAATCCAGTCGGCATTTTCTCGGAGAAGATGAAAAATACTCCCACGAATCAAAGTTTGAAGGCGCACCCGCTCCTCTAAAGAACAATAAACAAATTTAGAGTCTTTGGTGAGTTTTTCTGTATCCTCAATAACGGTATGTCGATTGGGAAAGCAATTGGGAATTTCCTGTAAGACATGGTTAATTAGCTTTTGTCGCAGTTCATGAATAGAAAAGGCGGCTTGATAGGGATACTCCCCATAATCTTCCAAGGTATCTTCAATTTCTTTAAGCACGCCTGATAAGGGAATATTAATTATTTTTGGTGACATTTTGTACTCTAGTCCATCAATATGTAAATTATGAAAAATATTTATTGTATTAAAAGATTTTATTAAAATGAATCCCTCAAAGGGAGGGATTTCATAGAATTCTAAGTTTCGAGCAGACGCAACTGCTGGCAAGGAATGATATCACTAAGAATTGTTGAGCCACTCTCACTAGTATTAATTTCTAATTGTGCTTCTGTTACGGCTTCAAACATCACACGCTGCCCTGGAAAAACAACTCGCTCCCAAAATAAATGCGGGATATTCGTAATCCTGATAATTTGAATTCGACTAGTGGTATTGATGTAAAAACAGAGAACTCGATCAGAATATTCAGAGGCGAGAGCTTTCTCCGAAGAAGCGAGTATTTGATTCATAGCTACCAGTTGTCAATATCGTTAAGTTAATTGGAGAGACCTAAGCTCCAGCTGGATAGTAGTTGGCGTATGAAGAGGTTAAACGCTGTTGATTCTTCGCCTTCATTACCCTGTTGGAACTTTCAGCAAGCACTTGGAGGCATTAAATCATCTCTATTAAGTAAGAATACTTAGTTTAATTTCGCGATTACCTCTGTCTGAAGAATGAGAATAATGTTAAGTTTGTTGATCACATTGAATACAAGTATGTATTGCTAGTGCGAGGAGAAAGCCTCCTGTGCTCAGTTCTAAGAGGCACAGGAGAAGTAAGCGTCTACACTCTCCACTCTAGGAAAGTCAAACTTTACAACGAAAAGTTAAACTCTTAGAGAATTCCTGATCATGGGACGGCAAATAGTGCTAGGGCAAAGATTGGCTGATTGTTCCAAAATTTTCGATAGCTAATTTTAGTGAATTTTTGAATTTCTTGTAAAAAACTACTTGTAAATAATAAGGAAATGACACGCGATCGCCAAGCTTCCCAGCCTAGTCAAGACCCGAACGTAGCGCCGGGAAGCCCACTGCAACAGGTTGACTCCACTCTAGAGCGACATCGACTTGAACAAGTACTGCGTGAGTCAAGCGATGGGCAATGCACTAGCTTCAGTTCACGCCAACTTCGAGCCTTGAATCGGGAACTGGAGCAACGGGTGATTGAGCGGACAGCCCAGTTGAGTCGTGCTAACCAAATCTTAGAAGCCCAAATCCTGGAACGTCAGAGAGTGGAGGAGGCGCTTCGCCAAAGTGAAGCTTGCTACCGCGCTGTAGTTGAAGATCAAACAGAACTGATTTGTCGTTTGTCAGCGGATGGCACGCTGACTTTTGTCAATGAAGCCTACTGCCGCTATTTCGGCAAGCAACGCCAAGAGTTGATTGGCAAAAGTTTTCTACAGTTAATTCCAGAAACAGAACGGGAAGCAGCAAAACAACACTTGGCTTTCCTAAGCCAGACAAGCTCGATAGGAACCTATGACTATCAGGAAATCGCGCCTGGTGGTGAAATTCGCTGGCAACAGTGGACTAACCGTGCCGTTTTTAACACCCAAGGAGACTTAGTAGCGTTTCAGTGTGTCGGACGGGATATTACTGAGCGAAAACAAGCAAAAGAAGCGCTACGGCGACAGTTAGCTGCCGTAGAGGCGGCGATGGATGGCATTGCAACTCTCAATTCAAAGGGTGAATACCTCTACTTGAACGAGGCTCATGTCAAGCTGTTTGGATACTCACAAAGCAGCGAACTAGTTGGCAAAACCTGGCATGAACTCTACTACCCCGATGAAATCAATCGGATTGAACAAGACATTTTTCCCCTTCTATTGCAAAAGGGGCGGTGGCGTGGAGAGGCGATCGCAAAAAGGAAAGACGGTAGCACCTTTTTTGAGGAGGTTTCTCTAACCTTAACCGAAGACGGAGGACTGATTTGTGTCTGCCGTGACATCACTAAGCGCAAGCAGTCTGAAGAACAACTGCGTTGGAAAGAAGCCTTGCTGCGCTCAATGACCAGTGCCTCACCGTTGGCATTTTACGTTGTGGACGACTGCACCGATGGAATTCTCTACTTCAACCACCGCTTCTGCGAAATTTGGAGCATCGAACACCTATATGAGCGAATGCAACAGGGCAAACTCAAGAATAACGATATTATTGCGAACTGCTTGCCTCTTCTAGCCGATGTAACAGCCTTTGGCGAGTCCTATAAACCGCTGCAAAGTGAGAAAAACCGAGCTGTCGTCGAAGATGAGATTCCCCTGATCGATGGACGCACCATTCGCCGCTTTTCCGCACAAATTCGCGACGAGTCTGATCGTTATTTTGGGCGACTGTATATCTTTGAGGACGTAACGGATCGCAAGCGGACTGAGTTGGAGATTAAAGAAGCCAAAGAACGCTTTGAATTAGTTATCCGTGCTTCCCAAGACGGCTTCTGGGACTGGAATCTGCTTAGTGGGGAGATTTATTTCTCCCCACGTTGGAAGGAGATGATCGGCTACGGTAACCACGAACTGCCTAACGAATGGGCAACCTGGGAAAAGGTCATCTTTGAAGACGATCGCACTGCCACGCTAAAACTTGTTGAGGATTACAATTCCGGCTGCGTTTCCCGCTTCCTGACGACGCAACGATTCCATCACAAAAACGGCTCCACCGTCCACATCCTTTCACGAGCCATACACCTGAAAGACTCTCAGGGACGGGTTGTGCGTATGATCGGTGCCCATAGCGATATTACCGAGCTGGTCAATGTTCAGGAAGCCTTGCAGGCGCTCACCAAGCGAGAACGGGAGAAAGCGACTCAGCTAGAACTTGCCTTACAAGAACTACAACATGCCCAAGCCCAACTTGTACAGAAGGAAAAAATGGCAAGTTTGGGTCAACTAGTGGCGGGGGTTGCTCATGAAATTAACAACCCCACGAGCTTCATTTACGGCAATATCAACCCGGCAATGGAGTATGCTCAAGACCTATTACACTTGCTACGTCTCTACCAGCGGCATTACCCTCAGCCAGTTGCAGAGATTACTCAAAAACAGGTGATGATTGATCCAGATTTCATTGCCGAAGATTTCCCGAAACTGCTCATCTCAATGAAAGAAGGTGCCGAACGAATCGCCAAGATTGTGCTGTCCCTGAGAAACTTCTCCCGTCTCGATGAAAAGGAACTCAAGCGAGTGGATATTCATGAAGGCATCGATAACACCCTGCTCATCTTGCAGCACCGCCTGAAACA
>DATNQP010000385.1:0-3089 GCA_036703965.1 Leptolyngbyaceae cyanobacterium | reverse complement strand
CCCACCAGCATGACAGCAATCAGTACCCAGTAAACAATTGTTATATTCATCTAAATCTCAGCCGCTGCAAACTCATCTGAAAATCGGCTGAGGGTGTTTGCCAGTTTGTCAGCAATCCCCTCTATCCAATTCTCGTCTTGTTTTGTGTAACTGCGGGGGGCATTAGCTCCCAAAATTAAGACGCCCTGATTGCCAATGGGTTGACAGATGACACCTTGGGTATTTTCTGGCAAGTAATCAAATTCAATGCGTCCTGGATAAACTTTAAGGTCAACCAGGTAGACGGGTTTTTGCTTTTCCAATACCCGTTTTAAGATTGCTCCCGGTTTGACTTCGGGGTTGACGGCTAAGACGCCTCGCCGCAACAGCACTTTGCCTTGATAGAAAACGACAAGCGATCGCGTTACTGTATTGGTCAGCAACAGATGCGATGCCCACGCCAGTTCAGTTTTTACCTCATCCGGTAGCCCTGGTAACAGTTCAAAACCCTGCTCTCCGATTAGATCAACAGCATCAGGCGATCGCGGCTGTACCTGCTGCCACAGTAAACCCGTCAAAATCAACACCGCACTTAAAATCACCCCCATCGCGTCTGAACGCGCCTGGGATTCTGTCAGCTGAGGGGTAAGCATTCGGTTCGTCAGCAGCAGGATACCAGCCAATCCCCCAACGACAAACGGCAACTGCCGTACTACATAGTTTTGATCGGGTTTAGCCATATTTTCTACAAAGCTAGGAGTCAGGAGTTCTTAGCTCAAAACTCTTTTACTCCTCCCCTGGTTCAATAATCCGTTGGAACAAATAACCCGTACCTCGTGCTGTGAGAATCAGTTCAGGATTGCTGGGGTCTTCTTCCAACTTCGCGCGTAGCCGTGAGATGTGGACATCCACAACACGCGTATCGACGTGACGCTCTGGTGTATAGCCCCACACTTCCTGCAAAATCTCCGAACGAGAGAACGGTTCTCCAGAACGGCTGACTAATAACTCCAGGAGACTGAACTCCATCCCTGTAAGCCGGATGCGCTCATCTCCCTTGTAAACCTGTCGCTTGTTGGTGTCAATTTTGATAGTCGCTACATGGATGACCCCCGAACTGGGAATTCCGGAAGCTCCCACTTTGTCAACCCGTCGCAGTACAGAGCGAATCCGGGCTTCCAGCTCCTTGGGAGAAAAGGGCTTGACGACATAGTCATCAGCTCCTAACTCTAAACCGGTAATCCGGTCAGCAACATCACCCAAGGCAGTTAGCATAATAATGGGGACATCAGATTCCTTACGCAACTCCTGACAGACACCGTAGCCGTCGAGCTTGGGCATCATTACATCCAAAACTACCAAGTCAGGGTCAGCGTTGCGAAAGGTATCCAGGGCTTCTTCTCCATCAGCCGCCGTGACGACATCGTAGCCAATCATGGAAAGGCGAGTTTCCAAGATACGGCGGATACTGGCTTCGTCATCGACAACGAGGATTTTTTCTTTATGAGTTTCCAAGTGACTTAGTACTCCTGAAAGATGGTTAGCGAATTGTTAATTTATCAGTAGCTTATCTATTAAGATATTACGCTGTACGAAGCTTGTTTAAGCCGTCAAAGTTTAGCCTTGCCAAGACTTGAAGCTTTTCTTAATCTTTGTTCAAATATTCAAAAAACTTAAATACTTTTAACATTTTTAACCAGGATGCCGAAGTCTAAATCTATATATATATGTAACCAATGTGGGGCAGAGGCCTCACAATGGTTTGGCAAATGTTCAGCTTGCGGCACCTATAACTCCTTGGAAGAGATTGTTTCGCCAAACTCTGTCAACATTAATCGAGGGGGTTGGCAATCCAATACCCGCGCCGATCGCAAATCAACACCCAAGGGACCAGCACAACCACGCTCTTCGCTTAAGTTCTCAGAAATTTCCAACAATGTCCAGATGCGCTTTGCCTCTGGCTATGGTGAACTCGATCGCGTACTGGGGGGTGGAATTGTCCCAGGCTCTTTGGTGTTGATTGGCGGCGATCCCGGCATTGGGAAATCAACGCTGCTACTCCAAGTGGCAAATCAACTGGCACTGACACATCGTATCCTTTATGTGTGTGCCGAAGAGTCGGGACAACAGGTAAAGCTGCGAGCGTCTCGCCTGGGTGTTGGTGGAGTGCCCCTTGAGAAGGAAAGTTCCAATGGTTCTTCTAAAACGCGGGTTCAGTCCTTAGAATTAAAAACTCAAGACGGCACTGAAGGCACTACACCAACAGATCCAAACCTGTACGTGCTGCCAGAGACAGATTTAGAAGAAGTTCTCCGGGAGTTGGAGTCTCTCAAACCGCAGGTGGCGGTGATTGACAGTATTCAGACGCTTTACTTTGCCGCCCTAACCTCCGCTCCCGGTTCTGTCGCACAGGTGCGGGAATGTACCTCGGCGCTGATGCAGGTGGCGAAACGGGAGAATATCACTCTGTTAATTGTGGGACATGTCACGAAAGAAGGAGCGATCGCAGGTCCAAGAGTATTAGAACACTTGGTCGATACGGTACTGTATTTTGAAGGCGATCGCTTTGCCTCTCACCGACTGCTGCGCTCTGTAAAAAACCGCTTCGGTGCCACTCACGAAATTGGCATTTTTGAAATGGTAGACAACGGCTTGCAGGAAGTGTTAAATCCTTCCGAGCTGTTTTTAGGGAGTCGGGATGAAATGAGTCCTGGTACTGCCACTGTGGTTGCTTGTGAGGGAACTCGCCCCATTGTCGTGGAGTTGCAAGCGCTAGTGAGTCCGGCAAGTTATGGTGCGCCGCGCCGCGCCGTTACTGGTATCGATTACAATCGATTGCAGCAAATTCTTGCAGTATTAGAAAAGCGGGTAGGAATTCCCTTATCAAAATTAGATGCCTATGTGGCTTCAGCTGGGGGTTTGGGTGTTGAAGAACCGGCAGCTGACTTGGGAATTGCGATCGCAGTTGTGGCAAGTTTCCGCGATCGCATTGTTGACCCCCGCACAGTCATGATTGGGGAAGTGGGATTAGGCGGACAAGTGCGACTGGTTTCTCAGATGGAACTTCGCCTCAAGGAAGCCGCTAAGCTGGGCTTTAAACGAGCAATTAT
>DATNQP010000384.1:0-1670 GCA_036703965.1 Leptolyngbyaceae cyanobacterium | reverse complement strand
GGTAATATTTTGCACTCACCTTAGAACCGAACACAATCTCGTCCTCATTTTTGAGATTGTGGGCTTGAAGTTTGCAACCATTAATCAAGATTCCGTTAGCACTAAGCTGACCTTTGAGGTTGCCATCGAGAATCTGGTAATTGTATTTGCCGTCCTCTCGCTGTCGTCGCAGCAAAATTGCGTGTTGACGAGAAACAAACAGTGAGAACAGACGGATATCAGAGTTTGAATCTCTGCCGATAGAATACACCTCCCCTCCCAAGGGAATTTCTCTACTTCCATTGTCGTCTTCAACAATTAACAAATGAATCTCATTGGATTCTGAGGGATATGAAGGCTTTTTACTTAAACCGATTGATGGGAGATTAGCTGAGGGGTGATGAAATTGAGACGTTTCGGTTTCAGTCATTTTCAGGCATCCTTGGCTCTATGGAGTTTGGAACGTAACCTCAAGTGAGTTCTAGTGATCTTGAACAAGAAGAACACAGAAGTTCAGGAGTTCAGGAGTTCAGGAGTTCTGGAGTTCTGGAGAGCGTTGCGGCTGCTTCGGAGCTACTTTGGACGAACTCAACTTAGGTGGGATATTTATGAGGTTTTCGCTTTGCCTGCTCATGGCAATCTTTACTCTAAATGACCCATTAGCCCTCAACCCCTCAAATATTTAACAGCCCAGTTATGGTACCCGGTGGCGGTAAAACAATACTCACCAAAATTACCAGAGCGAGAAATCCCCACAGATCGCGCCAGTTGTCAAGCTCTGAGACATCGTTAAGAGCTGGTTCATCCGCCACCGGCATGAATAATAAGATAATCGCCCAGACTAACAAATCTGGCTCCTTCAAGGTCAGTACTAGCACTAATAGCCGGGTAATCTGACCAATTGTGGCACCTGTTCTCTGCCCAAACATGGCGTGGACAATATGACCACCATCCAGTTGCCCCACTGGCATTAAATTCAAAGCCGTCACCACTAAACCGATGTAACCTGCCACGGCTACAGGATGAAGATGAATTGCCATTTGCGGCGTCAATTGGCTGCCTAATGCCCACTTACTCAGCAGAGTCAACAAAAAGGAAAATCTGGGATTAAGGGATTCAAAATTTAACAACCCTGATGCGTTAGAAAGAGGAACCACACTGGAGTGATCTAATCCCCAAATCAGCAACGGTAGCGTCACAAGGAAGCCTGCCAGAGGACCCGCAATCCCGACATCAAATAAGGCTTTACGGTTCGGCACAGGCGATCGCATTTGAATAAACGCCCCAAATGTCCCTAAGAAAAAGGGTACAGGGATAAAGTAAGGCAGCGTTGTGCGCATTTTATAGCACATTGCTGCTAGATAATGACCCAATTCATGGATGCTCAGAATTGCCATCAATGCCACAGCATAGGGCAGTCCTTGCAGTAAGACGGCTGGGTCAGATTCCAACTGCTTAACAGAAGCCCCGGCGAACTCAATCCCCCTCACGGCGGTGGTCAATAAAGTAATCAACAGTAGCCCCAAAGCCAAAGCCGGTCGCGTCACTGCTTCAGTAGAACGCCCCGCCTTGGCTTGAGCTTGGGGATTCGGCACTAGAGCAAAGAAGGGTTTGCCATTGAGGCTTTCTTGAAAAATCACAAAAAAGCGATCGCCAAATTCTGCCTCAATATTTTCCCGTACAGTCTGGTA
>DATNQP010000383.1:0-8934 GCA_036703965.1 Leptolyngbyaceae cyanobacterium | reverse complement strand
GCCAGACCCAAGCCAGTGCCTTCATGACGCCGCGTCAAGGAAGAGTCTACTTGCTGGAAGGGTCGAAACAGTAGATGCAGCTTGTCTTCTGGAATCCCAATACCGTTGTCTGTTACTTCCAAGCACAGGTAAGGAGTACTGCAATTGACAGGACTGCAATCGGGTCGAAATTGTTGTTTTAGTTGAGTCCCATAGGCAAGCCGTCCCGCCAACTTAACGGTTCCTTCCTCTGGGGTAAATTTGACGGCATTCGAGAGGAGATTAATCAAGATTTGGCGGACACGACGCTCATCCAGGAATGCCTGCTGTAACCGATAGTCGAGTTCCAGCGACAGTAAGAGTCGTTTTTTCTCAGCACGGGGCTGAATCATTTTCAGGCACTGGTTACACAGCGTCTGGATGCAGACAGGTGATAAATCAAGCTCAGTTTTACCGGCTTCAATCTTCGACAAATCCAGAATGTCGTTAATCAGTTGCAGCAGGTGCTGACCACTTTTCTCAATTGCCTGGACATGGACAAGCTGACGCGGTGTGAGAGTGCCCCCCGTGCTGCGCTGCAACAAATCAGCGAACCCCAGGATGCTGTTGAGAGGTGTCCGCAGTTCGTGGGACATGGAAGCCAGAAATTCTGATTTGAGCTGAGAAGCTCGTTCTAAATCCTCGTTGGCTCGACGGAGGTGTTCTTGAGATTGGGCACGTTCAATCGCGACACCAAGAGTACGGCAGGCTGCCAGTAGCATATCTTGGTGCGGAGCTTCCTGAAGTTTTTGTTGAGAGCGGGATTCAAGGGTCAGGACGCCAATGATGTTGCCAGTAGCACCGGGAATGGGGAAAATGCCTAACTGACCAATCCCTGGGTGGCGAAACCCTGGCACAGATTGTGGATGGTTTTTGTAATCATCTACAAATAGCGGTTTGCCTGTTGCTACAACTTGCCACAGAAGCCCTTGACCGTAGGGGATGCCTTTTTGGAGCAGTGCTTCCATTTCACTGACCACTACTGAACCGTAGCTGGCGATGAACTGCGAGGAAATCTCGTTAGTGAGCACGCCAGCGCGGGCATCTTTCCCTTTACCACTAATTACCTTAATATCTCCAAAGGCGGCACCCATTGCCTGCACAAAGTAGGATAAGGCAAATTGCCCAATTTCATGTAACTCAACGGCTGGTTGTAGCCGTTCAGTGAGGTCCTGCAAAAATCTCAGACGCTTCACCTCGGCGTTGAGACTTGCCTGCATTAATAAAGCGTCTCGCCGAGCTTGCTCTTTCGCGGTAACATCACGAAAGGTATACAAGCATCCGCCATTAGAGGTGAGGGTAGCATTAACGTCAAGATGGGTGCCATCTGATTGCTCTACTGAGAAGGAGACGTTCTCGACTGTATCAGTCGGCAGGGTGGATTGAAGTTGTTGATATTGCACCTCGGACCAGTAGCCATAGCTAACAACCTGATCCCACACTTCCTGAAAATGTGGCTGTTGAGCTAACCAATCGGCAGAGAGTCCCCAAAGTTGCGCGAATTTTTGATTAAACAAAACCAGATGGTGGGATGAATCAAACAGAGCGATCGCATTGTCTACCTGGTTAAGAATTAACTGTTGCTCCTGCTTTAATCGCTGTAAATGCCGCTCAATCTGCTCAGGTTGCATAATTTTCATCGGCGTTGGTGAGAGCTAAATAGTTAGTAGTAACGCTTTTTTTACTTTACAAAACGTAACATTTCCTGAGAGTGAGCGGATATCTGAAGAATTGTGATCTCGGACACTTTGAAGCAAGATCGGGATCGCTATTAGGGAATGCTCTATATCAAAGGCTCAGTGTGACTACTAGATCAACGGTAAAGGAGTGCGATCACTTCTATCTAGAGATAGAAATGTTCCAATGGATAACAGTCGCTACCAAACACAGTCAGTTCAGCAAGAGAGGGTTGTCATGCAAACTTTAAGACAGGGGTTCGAGGAGCGCAATCTCATGACAAAGTTGGCAGACCAACTGGAGCAAGAGTGGCGATCGCGTCTAGCGAATGACTACCCAGACCAAAGTCCAGCCACTAGTCAAAGTATTATTCGCTGGTTACTCGGCGAAAGCTTAGAGCGGTTTGAAACCCTGATGCCGAACCAAGTAGCGATCGTCAGGCAAGCGATGGACTATCGCTACCGGATTTTACGACAACGCTACTTGGGGGTAGAACCCGAGCGTGCCTATCGCAATTTAACGACTCGCTTAGCTGGTTTGGTGACGTTACGCAACAAAATCCGCACTTGGGTTTCTCTAAGTCGCGATCGCCAACGGGCTGTCGTGGATGTTTTACAAGAAGTAATTCAAGAATTATTAAACAGCGATCGCTATATCCAAAAGCAAATTACATGGATTGCTCAGTGTACTGAAGACACCCGCCTCCGTGACACTTTATTGCTGACTACAATTGAAGAGTATTGTCTACGCCCAATTCGGAACCAACCCCTACTCGTCTATCGCTTTGTTAACTTTCTACGTCGCTCTCAGCGTGGGGGTATGACCCATGTACCGGAAGGAGACATGGTACGACTGGTTTCTGAGGAAGTGACGCTAGAGGAAACGGATGCACCCGTCAGTTTGTTAGATAATCAAGCGATTGCTGATTATCAAGACAACCAAGCTTGGGAGGAACAACAGACGCTGCGGATGTCTGTGCGCCAGGAGTTTGAAGCTTATTTAATAGAAAAATTGGGATCAGAGGCAGTGCAATGGCTTAGACTTTACCTTCAGGGTCAATCTCAAGAGGCGATCGCCAGCGCTCTGAATAAGCCAGTCAAGGAGGTCTATCGACTACGAGAAAAAATTAGTTACCATGCCGTTCATGTTTTTTCCATTAAAGGTAAGCCGGAATTAGTCGCTAACTGGTTGGAAGTTTCCTTACAGGAGCATAACCTTGGACTAATGCCGGTGCAGTGGCAAGAATTTTTAGCAAGCCTGACACCTGAGCAGCACCAGTTACTGGAGCAATTGAAAGCCGGGAAAACACCAGAAGCGATCGCTAAAGACCTAAACTTGAAAATGAACCACGTTATGGGTGAATGGAGTAAACTTTACTTGGCAGCTCAGGCTTTACGAGGCGCTGACCTTCGCCGACGTTAAAGGTGAGGTAAGCCCTTCCACCAAGTTTCCTCACCCAAATGCTCGCTCAAAATCTCAATGGGGCTGATCGGTGTCCCTCCTCCCCAGTCCCTAACCGAAAATTCTCAAGAATTGCGCTCCTGGGGTATCTCTACCAGTCGCTACTCAGGTTGGAGAAATTCTTATGGTGTCCCCACCCAGCAACCCAGCTCCGTCCGATATTCCTACTACGCTGACGCCTAGCTCCTCTCAGGCTTCAGAAATCCCTGGCATGAATACAGAGCAAATGTTTCGGCTCATTGATAGTATTCTGCCCTTTGAAGCTTGCCTGTATTATCAATTTCTACCTCTTGCATTGGAAGGACGGCACCTCAAGCTGGGGATGGTAGCGCCTCAAGACTCCTCTGCCTTAGATTATGTCCGTCATATCCTGGCTTACTTAAACTGTTCACTCAAGACCGAAGTGATTGATGCTGAAGTTCATCAGTCAATGCTTTCTGCCTATTTGAACTATACCCACACATCCTCAGCATCGCGAACGAAAGCCCCTAAAAAGGATTACTCCAAAAAGGATTACAAAGCTCCTCGGAGCGAACAACCCACGCTGATTTTAGATGATGATTCTCAAGTCGCTGGCGGTGAGCCAGATGAACCCTCAGAATCGCCGCCGACTTGGCCCCAGAATAACCCGACTTGGCCTCAGAAGAGCACAGAAGACTCCAGCGAATCTCCTTTAGCATCGGCTCAAGTACCGCCCTCGGCGTCGCCGTTACCCCCTAAGGAATCGTCAAGTAGCTTTCCCAAAGAAGCATCACCGGCAACAGCTTTAACACCCGTACCTAACGCTTCACCATCGGCTGAGCTTCTGCCGCCACTAGAGATAAAAGCGCTTTATCTGTCTCGTCCTATAGATTTTCTGGCAACATTATCGCCTCAGCAGCTGTTGCAAGAGTTATTGGGTCGAGTATTAATGGGTGGAATTGGTCGGCTTTATTTTGAGCGACAAGTGGATCAAGGTCGCATTCTCTGGAGCCAAGATGGCGTCTTGCAGTCTGTCTTAGAAGGATTGAGCTTGCCAGTATTCCAAAGTGTAATTATTGAGCTAAAGCGCTTCGTACACTTGCCTTTGCTCCCTGTTATACAACCTAAGCAAGTGGAAGTTGAGCGCTCCTATCAACAAGAGGGTCTGTTGCTACGTTTGCGGGTGATGCCCGGTACCCACGGAGAAGAGGCAACACTCCAAGTATTGCGGGGAGTTGCTTTGAAATTCTACCAACGCCAACAGTTGGACAAGCTTAGCCAGGATGCGCTGAAGCTGGCTCAACAACTACAACGAAAGTTATACCAAATCCGCGATTGCTCTCGCCGTTATCCCATGGAATTGGAAGTAATACCAGCTCTGAGCCAGCTGGTGCAGGGTTTAGACAAACAGCTGGAAGCGCTAGCCGATTTACAAGTTAATCAGCATTCCGAATAACTCGGCTAGTTGAAGCAATTGTTGTCTTTGGCTCTGAAGTAGCTGCACAACCACTCAGTTGGTAGTGGCAGTTGATTTGCGATCGCCTCTTTTGCAAAGAATCGCCTAATTTTCTCAGCTGTCACTGCTTTGGCGTAACCGGTAAGTACCCGACTCAACAGGGTGCTTGCTCAGAATAGCCATATCTGTATGGCTTTCGCAGGCAACCAAATCATTTCATCATCCACAATAGACCAAAAATGCCAGAAACTAAAAAAAATATAAATGTGTACAGATGACATTTATTATCAATTAAGGATAACCTTAAAACAGATTTAGGATTTAGGCGTGGGTAACTTTAACAAAGAAGCGAAAGTGTCACAATTCAGCCTAGAGGGGCGGTTTGTCGGTTTCGTCGGCGAGCTTGAAGAAAAACCAAAACGTTTACGGGTAGCCACATCAGAGGGTGAACGTTATATCAAGCTCTCCAAAGAGCTGCGTGGCTCCCTCAGTGAGGTTCTACAACCAGGCGACTGGATACGAATTCTTGGGGAGCAGAAACGCAAGGAAACTGGCGAACTAAAACTAAAAGCTTTTCAGGTACAGTTAACGGCTCCCCTTCAGCAACAGAGTGTCTTTCAACCACCTGTTCCTGCTCCTAAAACCAAAGCCTGTGTAATGGTCTGTCAAAAGTCCTCTTGCCGTAGGCGGGGGGCTGGTGAGGTTTGTCAGGCAGTAACAGAGTCTTTGCGAGAGCAGGGATTAGAAGACCAAGTCGCGATCAAAGGTACTGGCTGCATGAAGCAGTGCAAGACAGGTCCCTGTGTAGTCTTCATGCCAGATAAATCTCGTTACACTGGGGTTGCCCCCAAACAAGTTTCAACGCTGGTTGAGAAGCATTTTGCCGCTAAACTAAAACCAGTGGAGAGGGAATCTCAACTCTCGCCTGTTAAGTGATTTAGAATCTTCTTAAATAGTGCTAATTCGGTGAAGTGCAGATGACGAATTTACCTCCGCCTGACCCACGCTCGTCTCGACTCGGTTTTGATGAGTTAATTGGAGTTGTTGTCGCCTTCGCCGTTATTGGCACAATTTTAATTGTCTCGCTGCGTCAAAAGGACAGGGGGTTTAGTCTTGGAAGCTTGCTTCCCTCATTAACTACTCCAACTTCTCCTCAAGCAAGTCCAGACCCCACAGCCACCTCAATACCCCCAGAAGGTTTACCTAGGAACTTAGAACAAGTTACGCCTTCACCCGAACCCAGCGCCGTCAGGGAAGCCATTCCCGAAGAACCTATCCCGACTGCCACCCCGGTCTTACCAGCAACACCTGTAACTCCGCAAAGAGTATCACAAGTCCCTCCCTTGGTGCCCGTTCCACTAGTAGTGGCATCTCCCGCCCCTGCTGAAACCGTAACTCCAACTCCTGCTCGAACCGTTAAATTCCCAGACGTTCCCCAAGACTACTGGGCACGTCCCTACATTGACGCACTGGCTGAGCGCGGCATTGTCGCTGGCTTCCAAGATGGGAAATTCCGCCCTAACCAACCTGTAACACGGGCAGAATTCGCGGCTCAGTTAAAAGAAGCTTTTGACCAAAAAGCGGTGGCAAACCCAGTAAACTACAAGGATGTGCCCAGCAATTCTTGGGCATCACCAGCAATCCAGGCAACGGCCAAAAGCGGTTTTTTGCGCGGTTATCCGGGGAATGTATTTCGACCTAAGCAACAAATTCCTAAGGTACAAACCTTAATAGCCCTGACTAAGGGATTGGGTTTAGCTTCAACCTCTCCCCCTAACCAAGTTGTGAAGGTTTACCAGGACGCTGATCAAATCCCTAAGTATGCCCTAAACCCAGTAGCAGCAGCGACAGTTGCAGGTCTTGTGGTGAATTACCCAAACTCTCAATCACTCAACCCAAATCGGAATGCTACTCGTGCTGAGGTAGCTGCCTTAATTTATCAAGGCTTAGTGCATGCTGGTAAGGTTAAAGCCATCCCTTCTAAGTACGTTGTGACCTCCTCCCAGCGCCAACCCTAAGCGGTGTCAGCGTAGACTTCCTTTCCGCAAAGAATCCCCAGGAGGCTAAGGGTTAGTTGTGTCAGTCTCCTGGTACAGATAATTAGGGAAATTTTTTGGAGCCAACTCTCTCAGAGAGAGTTAAAGCCCCAGATAAGTGTTTCAAGAGCCTTAGCTGTCAGATGAGCCTTTGCCTATGACTTGTCCTTTGAGCGATTGAAACTCTGCTCCTAGCTCTTTGCGCGTTTCTACCTTGAGCAGGTAGCGGTAAACAAACCAAGCTGTGTAGCCAATCCCCACCAGTTCAAAAACAGGTGCTAATAGTGGAATATCGTTGATAGAATCTAGCACTGCCAGTGTTACTTTGACGGTAATAACGCCCGACAGAATCAGCGCTAGGGTGATCAGGGGTTGCTGGTAATTGTAGAAAAAGCCCCCTACATAATCAGGAAATTTTGACAAAAAGTCTGAAACAGGTTGCACCCATTCTTGCCACGGCTGGTCCGTGGATGGGTTGGGAGGAGGAAGCTTTGTTATTGCCCCAGGCTGGTCAACGTTTACGTTTACTTTAAGCTCTTGGGCTTCAGCCGCTACGACCTCGGGGGAACTGCTCTCGGCATATTCAGTTTGTTGCAAGTTGGATTCCATATTTCCTCTACTGTTACCTCAAGTAGAACATTTTATCGTTTGAGCGAGGCAGTCTGAATAGTATTACAGGCTGACTAACTTTTGCCCCATATTACCAAAAGTTTCTTAATGACTTGTTAAAGGGATAGAATGTCTCCGTCAATAGTCCCTAATATCAGAGCAAATAATTTTTGGGCATCTCCCAAAAGCAGGAAAAGGCTCAAGGCATCTGTCAGTTCTATAATTACCCATTTCATGATTCACCTGCAACAGATAATTTAAGGTAAGATATCCTACTTATTTCAATCCCGCTGGATTTATCTATGGAGTATTCTGAACTCCTCTTCTGACCCTTCACTATTTACACATTTCCTAATGATGAGTCAGCAACCGGAAGAAATATTAGCAATTTAAGGGGTTAGAAAATTACCGTGTCAAACCCCTTAAGTAGGTCATCAAAATAACGAAATGTTACAAGTAAGCTAAACAAATTAGCTGATGTATTATTGTTCCAGCGTTTTGAGTATAAAAGGATATTCTTCGCGATTGCCCATGGCTAAGCCCTGCTCATGATACTCTATAACTTTGGCGTAATCTCCGAGGGCGTAACAGGCGGCTCTGAGGCTACCTAATGCCTGTTTTTCTACTCTTGGGTCAGGGATGGCTCGTGCAACACTCAAGCGTTGTTCATAGTATTCAATGGCTTGGGCGTAATCCCCCACGGCGTCATAGGCGACTCCCAAGCTGCCCAGTGATTGTTCTTCTGAGCGGCGATCGCCTAATTGTTGAGCATTCAACAGTCTAGCTTGAGCATAGTCAATCGCTTGAGGATAATCTCCCAGTGCGTAGCAAAGGTTACTGAGATTTCTGAGAATCACTCCTTCCAAGGTGTAATCGCCCAGTTCCCGTGCGATCGCCAGCCGCTGCTTGTAATATTCAACGGCTTGGGCATAATTCCCTAGGGCATAGCAAACATTACTGAGATTTCTGAGAATCTGCTCCTCCATCTGACGGTTACTGAGAGTCTGCACGACATCCAAACTCTGCTGCTGGTATGCTAGGGCGCGGGGCAAATCGCCCACCGCCTTATATGCCAGTCCGAGATTGTTAAGAGCAGCCACCTCCCCTAGTTGGTTTCCGAGTTGCCGCATAATAGTCAGGCTTTGTTGACCCTGTTCGATCGCGTTGAGAGGCTGACCCAGATGACGGTAGGAATTTCCCAGAATTTCCCGTAGTTGCCCCTCTAGATGCAAATCTTTGACTTCGCATGCGATCGCTAGGCTTTTAGAGGCATACTCAACTACCTGCTGGAAGTCTCCCAACGCATAAACAGTCAGTCCCAAACCACCCAATGCTCTTCCTGCTCCCCACTGGTTTGGCAGTTTCGTATAAAGCTTTAGTGCCTCTTCAAAAGACTGGAGTGCTGCCTCAAACTGACGGGTCTGTTGCTGTTCAAAACCTTGCTCCAAGAAGTGAGCAGCTTCCTCCGCACAAGCAGGCGAGATTTGCGCCAGTGCGTTGTCCTGGTTACTATCGTCTAGCCGGGGAACCACAGTTTGATGCTTCTCTCTTAGTAGACGACCCATATCTTCGCCGTTATAGAACCCATTTGACATCTTACGGAGCCTAAATTAAGGTACTCAAAGCCGTCTCACCCGCTCCGATGCCGTATTCCAGCGACCTCACCGATGAAGAATGGGAAATCCTTGAACCCCTGTTGCTCCGGATATTACCCAC
>DATNQP010000382.1:0-7294 GCA_036703965.1 Leptolyngbyaceae cyanobacterium | reverse complement strand
ATATCCGTTAACCCGGCTGCTTGCGCGGCTCGATACCGTCTCTCGCCTGCTACTAGCTCATACTTGTCTCCAACAGGTCTGACCAGAATCGGCTGAAGGACTCCGTCTTTTTTGACCGACTCCACTAGCGCTTGCATGGCTGAGGGAGCAAAATAGCGACGCGGTTGAGTTTGGGAAATAATGATACTCGCCAACGGCACGGTACTAGTGGGAGGAACGGCTTCATCTGCCTCATCAAACAGCGTCACGTTTCTCAAGCGTCTTGTCGAGGGTTTAGGGGACTTACTCATAGCGATTCAACGGCCTGTGCGATTCGGTCAAAAATTTGCACAATCTCAGGATTCTTCTTGGGGCAGAGCGCTAAGGGCATTCCGTACTCCGCTGCCTCAGCCACAGCGGTTGCTCGTGGAACGGTCGGCAGGATGGGTCCAACAGATGCCAGTTGTTCTTGAATAATTTGCAACGTCCGTCTGTCTAGCGAGTTACTGCCTGAATACAAGGTGGGCAGGAAACCCGCAAATGTCAAACCGGTATTGAGCCGCCTTTTTACCTTGTACACAGTCTTCAGCAACGATTCTGTACCGAGCAAGGCTTTGTACTGACATTGAACTGGAACCAGAACATGAGTAGAAGCCACTAGACTAATTTGGCTGAGAATTCCCAAACTCGGAGGACAATCGACCAAAATGAAATCATAGTCAAAAAGGCGAGGTGAAAGAATATCTTTGAGTCGGAACTCTCGCTGTTCCGCAAAGATTAACTCTTGTTCGGCATTGGCTAGCAGCAGGTTAGCTGGGGCTAAGTCCATGCCGTGTAAGTCCTTATGGATGGGGAGCGGCTTATCGACTTCATCCTCAACAGGCACTAAAGCCGTGTAAATCGTCTCCTTCAAGTCCGCTGGCTCTAGTCCCATAAACGAAGTCAATGAAGCTTGGGGGTCCATATCTACCACCAGGACGCGGTGACGACGTAGGGAAAGGTGATAGCCGAGATTTTGGGTGGTCGTAGACTTCCCCACACCACCCGCCTGATTGAACAGTGCAATCACTTTAGTCAAAGCTCTTGACTCCCGTGATACTGGACTGACTCTACATTACTGTGCTGCGTCATCTCACTTGTAGGATTTTAAGAAACTTGCCAATAGTAGGTAGCTTGCAGGATATCGAGCAATGAATGCGAAAATCAACCCAATGTTGAGGTATTCCCTGTTATCCAAGAACAACCCAGCCTACTAAAATCTCCTAATCCCGCCTTTTTGAAGGAATCTCCAAGTTTTGGATGGCTCGGCGCTTGGCTTCTTCTCCCCGGCGATCGTACTTAGCTGTAACTGTTGGCGACGTATGACCCGCTAACTTTTGCACCGTAACAATATCTACCCCGGCGTCTAACAAATCCGAGCAGAACGTCCTACGGAAGTCGTGGGCCGAGAATGCATCCACACCCGCTTGAAGAGCGCGTCTCTTCAGTATCTTTAAAACCGCATCAGAGGTCATAGGTCGCAGCTCCACTTGTCCCCAACGGTGAATCGGACACAGCAGCGGTCCTGGCGCATTACCTCTAAGATCCAGCCACTGTTCCACAATCGCGCACGCTCCCGTCGGTAGATAAACCCTGCGATATGCCCCTCTCTTTCCCTTGTGAACCTCCAAAGCGCCGGTACTGGAGTCAAAGTCTTTTAGCTCCAAATTGACCACCTCATTGCGCCTTAACCCTCCACCGCGCAAAATAGCAATCAGTGCCGCATCCCTGACATCAATCGTTCTTGCACCCTCTTTTTGACACGCATCCATCAGAGCCGCAATTTCATCACCCTTGAGAGCGCGACCCCTGAGCTTTCTTGGGGGTGTATCAATCCGGGGTAAGTCGATTGCCGCTTCATAGTCCTCTGCCTCGATCAGCTTTAGCTTCCTCGCCTCCTTCAACACCCGCCGCATCGCACACAGCATCTTCTCACAAGTCGCCGGAGCCAACCGCTGCATCAGCGCCGCCCTAACTGCTGCTGTATGCTGATACCGCAGTGCTGCCCAATCCAGATTCATCGCATCGCACTTGCCATCGGTCAGCAAGTACGCGATCGCATCCAGGGCATGGCGCATCGTCGGACGAGACCCCTCACTCAGTCCAGACAAATACACCGCCGCTGGGTGCATTGTCAACGGCACGAGTTCAGTAACTTTGAGGTGATGGAGAGCCTCAACAGAGGTCGGGTCGCGCATCCAGTCCTTGGAAGTAGAGTTCTCAAGACTTCATTGAACCATGAGGGGGACAAAACCCCTAGGCGAGCATTCCCGATGCTGTTGTCCTCGCGTCAAAAGCTGTTGCAAATTCAGAAATCAAAGAGGTTAGCTTATATATGCGAACCCCAAATTAGGTGCTGCTCTACCAGCAGCACCAGCTTCTTGAATCAGTCAGTCCGGAGCGTAATCACCATTCTTCGCTTGTGATTCCTCATCAAGATTGCCCTTTTCGTAATGAGCAGGGCAGTTGTCCAGAGATAAGGCGATGGCAATGCGAAGCGCGAGAGCTTCACGCACTTTACGCAAGAACACTACGCTCCCGCCGAGAACACTACGCTCCCGCTCACCTCCTATTACAGTTAAAAGGACTTGGGTCAACTCCGTCGGGCATTGCCCATCCTCACCTTCGCAATACGCCTCGCTATCAGAGTTGCTGAAATTTTCTGGAGGTACGGTGATGCTGATGACAATCTTCCATTTCTGGGGAAGAACTGGGGCAGCCGGGGAAGTAGAGGAGAAATCTCTTCTAGCCTCCTGGAGTTCCTCTCTCACGGGAGCCACCAGACCTGCACCTACGGGAGTTGAGACTTCGGCGTGAGCGCTCAGTCGAACGCTTGTCGAAACTTCATCTAAATCCAATTCGACAGCAGGAGCTGTCAGATCTACATCAAATACGCCTAAATCCAATTCAACAGCAGGAGCTGTCAGATCTACATCAAATACGCCTAAATCCAATACGTCCGGAATAGTGGAGACCGAATCCACTGGTGGTGAAAAAGTGGATAAGGTATCCACCGCCTCTTCTGGCGCTATATCGTCATCACAGCCAGAAAGTGGATAAGTAGAGTGGGGATTAGTAATTAGAGATTGGCTCTTAGAAAGAAGCGGGGTTCCAGGGGAGACGCGGCTAAGGCGAGAATTTGCTTCCTTGATTTCTTGTGTCTCCTCCTCCTCATATGAGTTCCAATCGCTCACTCTGTCCTTCAACTCCTGTCTCCGATCCTTAGTCTCTAGCTCCGCAACTGACTCCGTTCCATTGTTATCTAAAGCCTCGTCGCTAGTCGAAAGAGAAACAGTCAGAGAACAGGTGGGGTTATCCACTTTCTCCACTTTTTCTTGATTACATTGATTTTGCGTTGTTTCAGTTGGTGGAGAGGTTATCCACTTTTCTCCACTTTTCTCCACTTTTTGCTGCTGTTCGGTTCTTGAATCATCAAAGGGGAGATCGGGTAATTTCCAGGAATATTCCAGCCGGATTCCTGTAGAGCGTGTTGAACCAAGACCTAGAGCCTCTAACTCCCTGAACCAAGAACGGACTGCATTAGGACGCGGTCGGTGGCGGCTATCATATCCGGTTTGGACTACTTTGGCTTTAATCCAGCTAATGCCTGTTGTGGCATCCATCCGTTTAGATAACTCCACGATTTTGGCTAAGTGAGGAGCTATGGCGCCGTCTGTGGCCGAGCAGTTGGCGTGAATGAGCTTGACTTGACCGATGTAGAACTTAGCCAGTGCGATCGCACATTCCAGGATAGAAAGTGGAATTTCCTCATCCGGCAGAGTCTTCCCGCAGGAGAGTTCGTGGATGACGTGGAGATTGAGCGCCAGCCGCCCGATGTAACCTTCCATCTTGGAATAGACGGCTCTCATGCCGGGTAAGGGGTGGGAGACGCGCAGCTGCTCTAGCTGGTTATAGACTGGCTGATAACGTAGATATGCCGGACGCGATAGTCGGTAAACTCTATGAGGTAACCCGTCAATGGCACGGTAGTAACTTAACAAACGTTCACTTAAGTCCACACTGCTGCCATCATCGTCCCCAAGTGTGGCAGCAGCCAGAGGCTGATTGACAAACAGGAACCGCGCCCACTGTCCATCTGGATCTGAGCAATCTCTCATCAGTCGCTTGAGGACTTCTGGCTGGATGGTGCCGCAGATTGAGAGCAAAAGCCCATCGATATCGGCTTTAGTCCCAGAGGCTCTTAAGACCGTGGCTCCAGTGCCGTCGAAGGCGGAGAGGATGTCTTGGCGATCGCTTCCACGACCCCCGCTGTATTTGTTCTGCGAGGCAAACAGTCCTACCAGTTCATCGACCAGAGCGAGTAGTGCCTTATCGGGATGAGCTTGGAACTGATAGAGCAGCCCCTCTCCGGTGGAGTTGGTGAAGTAATAAAGCTGCTGTGTCGGTTGTTTGGGTTTACCATTTGGGAACTTGGACGAACGCTCCTCTGACTTGCACTTATCCCAATCCGCGATGTCTTTTTCGTACTCAATCTCGGCTTTAGAATAGGCAAGGCGCTTTTCCCGTTGGAGAACGGAGAGCGGCTTTTTGATGATGGCTTTGAGGATTGGAGATTTTTTCTGTCCTGACTCGGACACCAATCCAGCAAAGATGGTAGGCGGAACGCTGAAGCCTTGACCCTTGTGAATGACTAACTCTGTCTGGGTTTTATGGAGGCTCGAAGCGGCTACCAAGAGCGAGGTAAGACAAACTTCAGGACGGATATTGAGGTTTTTTGCCAGCTCTTCAAGCGGTTCTGCTAAGTCGGTGGGAAGAAACTCGCCTAAGTTTAGGGATTGGTCTCCAAGTTTGAGGAGGTTGTCTACTTCAGAGCGGACTTCGCTTCTCGACTCCTCAAGTTCTAACTCAGCCGCTATGGTTTCAAATAGCTTTTCGCACTCCCGTTCGGATATTCCGGGATTGTCCGCTCTGATTCTGATTTGTTCAGCAAGTAGTTCTGATGGAGGTAAGTCCCGAATCAGGATGTCTTTGATCTGGCGCTTGATTGCGGCTAGATCGCGTGATGGGGTGTTGGGCGTATACCGCGCCCCCCTCCTTAGTTTCGGTGGGTCGCTGTCAGAGTCGCCACCGCCTGGGGCAAACCCCTTACATCCACCGCCACGGCGTCCACCACCGGAACCATTACCATTACCGTCGCTATCTGTTGGGGTGCTTGCGCTCTTGGTAATGGAGTCTTTGATGTGGGCTGGACATTGGCGCTCAAATGTACTGCGACTCATCCGCAGGATTTTCTTCCAGCAACTCTCTTCACCACCACGGTAAAGTGCTGCTGGCTGACAAGAGCTGGGGTCAATAGTTTTGAGAATGCGATAAATTCGGTCGGAGTCCAGTCCCAGCGATGAGCCAGCTGATGCGGAGAGTGTCGTTGCGTCGCCACTAATCTGGATACCGTTACTACGTCCCCAGTTTTCCCAGCCGTACCATTCCCGGATTGCTGTTGTCAGAGCTTCAGATCTATCTCCTGTTGGACAATTGCCGTGTAAAATGTCGCGACTGGTGTCGTTCCCCAACAATTCCAGTGGGATACTGTCGGGACTGAGAACTGGGGACTGGGAAGGTAAGGGAGCAGGGGAAGCAGGGGAAGCAGGGTAAGTAGGGGGAGACAAGGAAGCAGGGGAAGCAGGGGGAGACAAGGAAGCGTCTAAAAATCCCCCAAGTCCTCCTTGTCCCCGCCCCTTTTTCGTGGAATAAATACCAATAGACTCCAAGGACTCCACTTCTACTGGTATGAGGCGATGAACAGACCGATAGGGATTACCCGATGGGCCCATCGTGGGAGCCAAGACAGTAAAGCGTCCTGTATAGAGGGCTTCGCCAACGTGAGCGCCGCCTTTTTGTGTTAGAGAAAAGTTGGTAAAGTTGGGTTTCTGTTTAACCTTGACGCCAATTCGCCAGCCGCCTGAGTGCGATCGCTCAATGAATGTCTGTTGCAGTTCAGGACGCTCTAATAAGGCTGAAACGGCGGCGTCGCACTCTTGTTGGGATGAAAACTGTTTAACGTCAAAGTCGAGCCAAGCTGTATTGTTCCAACCTCCAAGCGTCCCGACACCGTTGCTTTGATGTTTAAACCAAACTGCTAGCTCGTTGTTGTTTGGGAGTCGCTTCTGATACTCGCGATGATTTATTAGATGAGGAACACCAGCTTTGTCTAGATAGGATGGATTTTTTCCAGTGAACAGTTGTATCGGTTGGCGATCGGTAGTGAGGGGACAGTGCGCCCACACGCCTTGCTCGGGATGAGCCTTACTTACCTTGGGATGCTTCCATGCCGATTGAGCGGGTGCTACTGGTAGTGCTGGGTAGTTGTGAGCTTTGAGCCAGTTAATAACTTCTTGGCGCTCTGAGGAGGCGCTTGGTTTAATCGAAATATGCACCATCTCACTTACCTCCCTGATTAACCGTGTACACTAGGTTCATAAGTATTTTTTGTGTTTTTGTTTGTGGCGATGCAGTCGTATTTGCAATATGAGGCTGCACCGCCATTTTTTCTACTATTAGATATTTGGGGTCGTAAAAATCTTCGTCAGCCTCTTTTGTGGCGGTGAGGCTGGAAACTCTACCTTGTCTTGAGGTAGAATGAAAAACAGAAAGTTTCATATCTTGGAGGTATCCACGTTCAGTTCTTAGCTGCGTGGTTGCTTTCATTTACTGGGCTGGTCGCTGTTCCGTTTGGGGAAAAAAAACTGGGTGCAGCACCGGCCTTTAACTTTTTGGATTATTTGCTACTTTTAGGTTTTCATTGCGATCGCCTCCTGTTGTCAAAGCGGTTAGATTTAGACTTGTCAGCCTTTTAACTCACGGTAAGAGTAAGAACACCGAGGAACGACGAAAAGCCTATGGAGCGAGTGGTGCGTGAGTTCTGCAAGAGGTGTTGATTGCCGCAAACGGTATCGGCAGTCAATGTGGTGTTAACTCATTCAGCAGCCAATTCTCTAGGGTTGTCTCGGCGCTTTTCTTCTAAGATTTTTTCCTGTAACAGTTCTTCTAAGTTCTCGTTTCTGAGAACTTCTTCGATCATCTCCCTGACGGTGTCTGACATTGTTATGCCCTTCAGGTAGCAGTACAGCTTGAATCTTTCTTTGAGTGCCTCAGGTAGCCGAAATCTGAGGTAGTCGTCTCTTTCTAGGAATTGTTGCTTCTGGCTATTTCCCATTCTTTAAGTCCCAGATGCGTTATGTCTTGCTGAATGTTGTTATCACAGCATAACCGATAATAGCATTGTTTTTTGTGATGGAGAAACAAAATAATTTATCAT
>DATNQP010000381.1:0-8874 GCA_036703965.1 Leptolyngbyaceae cyanobacterium | reverse complement strand
GGATACATAGACAACTGCTTCGGAGCATAATGATAGCTTATCGACAACAACCAGAACGAGTCATTTAGTGCTTGGCAATGCAACAACCTCTGTCCACACCCTCTCAGCCAGAGCCGGAGAACAAGTGCCTAGGCTGTCTATTCATGAAGTTGGAAGGAATTCCGGTTCAGCTACAGGAGCAGGGGATTTCCAAATCCAAGCCAAAATCACCTGCAACAGAGCAAGTCAACCTGTACTTGACTCTACAATTCAACGAACAACGAGAGCTGCTGATTGGTGGTCAGCTTAAGTTTGGTTTAAAAGGTGGAGAATTACGCCTCAAGTTGGAAAATGCTAAAATTCCTTTGGAATTCCGTAACCTAGCTGGCTCATTGGAGCTTTTTGTTCACAAAGAAAGACAACACCAAGAAGGCAGTGAAAATCAAAGCGGTATAAAAGCTTCTTTGGCTACAAGTAACCCTGAAGTGAAAGTGAACTTCGAGCTAAAGAAAACAGGTAAGTTCCAGTGTCTTGTTTGTCAGATAACTCATCAGGGTTTAGAAGAAAATCCTACTTGGTTTTTTGAAGTAGGAAAGGGTGAGCCAGTTTTAAAAGGTTTACTTAAAGATGCAAAACTGGCAACGATGAATGTGACAGCAAAGCCCTGCTGTGTAGAAGCAACCTTCGAGGTCTTACCGCAAGATGTGTATATGACTGAGGCTCAGGGGCTGTGGTCAAAAAACATCAGCAAAAAAAGAAGTGCAGTAATAGAGAGAGCGCTCATTCGCCACTTCCTAGAACGAAAATTAAAGCCATATCTGAGTCGGCAAAAGTTACGGTATGACGAATGAAGAATTTCGCCGGGAAGTTCAAGTCTTAATCCAGCGAATTATGAAAGCAAAAACCGAGAAATTTTCTGAACTGGCAAAAATTGCAGGTCTAAATCTTGCTGAAGATTTTGTTGGTGTCAATCTTAGCGGTGAAGATCTAAGAGACGATAACCTAAGGGGTGCTCAACTCAGGGGTACCAACCTGAGCCTTGCTAACCTGAGCGGTGCCAACTTAAACGAAGCTAACCTGAGCCTTGCCAACCTGAGTGGTGCCGATTTCAACGAAGCAGACCTGAGCCTTGCCAACCTAAAGGAAGCGGACTTAAGCCTTGCTAACCTGAGCAGTGCTAACTTAATCAGTGCTGACCTGACAGGTGCCGACCTGATTAGTACTGACCTGATCCGTGCTGACCTGACGGGGGCTAATCTGAGGGATGCTAACCTGAGCGGTGCCAATCTGAGGCGTGCTGACTTGAGTGGTGCTGACCTCAAGGGTGCCAACTTGAGCGGTGCCAATCTAAGCCGTATCAACCTGAGTGGTGCTGACCTCAAGGGTGCCAACTTGAGTGGTGCGAACCTGAAGGGTGCCAACTTAATCAGTGTAAACCTGAGCCGCGCCTACTTAATTCGTGCCAATCTACAGGATGCCAACTTGATCAGTGCCAATCTGATTTGTGCCAATTTAAAGGATACCAACCTCAGTGGTGCCAACCTCAGCCGTTCTGGTCTCAAGGGAGCCAACCTGAGCGGTGTCAAACTGCATGATGCTAACCTGTGCCGTGCGAACGTAGAGAAGGCGCTATTTGGATACAATTCAGGACTTTCTGAGGAAATGACGCTTGACCTGATTCGACGAGGGGCAATTTTTAAAGATTCGACTGGCGTTAGCGATCGCGCGGCGAGGCCTGTGTAGCAAATCTCAACTCTCTAGAGTAGGTACTTCCGGTAAAAATCAACCTCTAACTCAACGGCACGTTTAATATTTTCGGCACGACGGAAACCGTGCTGTTCTCCCTCAAAGGGCACATATTCCACCGGCAAACCCTTTGCTTTCAAAGCTTCAACCATCATCTCAGCTTGGTTAGGCGGTACAATCTTATCTTCAAGCCCTTGGAAGAAAATGATAGGGCAGGAGAGTTGGTCTGTGAAGTGGATTGGCGATCGCGCTTCATACAGATCTTTGCGCTCTGGGTAAGGGCCAATCAGACCGTCGAGGTAGCGTGACTCAAATTTGTGGGTATCGGTTGCCAAGGCTTCCAAATCGCTGACGCCGTAATAACTGGCACCGGCTTTAAAAACATCTCGGAAGGTGAGGGCGCAGAGTGTTGTGTAGCCACCCGCACTGCCACCCGCGATCGCTAATCGCTCACCATCCACTTCTCCAAGTTCAGCGAGGTACTTAGCCGCGTTGGAGCAGTCGTCCACATCAACAATACCCCAGTTATCTTTTAGTCGCTGACGATATTCCCGTCCGTAGCCAGTACTGCCACCATAGTTGACATCAACAAATGCAAAGCCGCGACTAGTCCAGTATTGAATTCTCAAATTAAATGCACTAGAAGTTGCTGCGGTTGGCCCCCCGTGGCTTTTAACGATAAGGGGTGGCTTCTCCTCAGGGGGGGCAGTGTAGTCTTTGTTTTGCGGCGGGTAGAAGAAGGCGTAGGAGGTGAGACCATTTTCTGTTGGGAAAGCGATTGCTTGTGGTATTGATAGATATCCCGTATCAATCTCCAGCTCACTCGACCGGCGCAACACTTCCAGCTGTCCGGTTGCCAAGTCCATCTGAACAATCGCTGTCGGTTCTGTTGCCCAAGCGCCGATAAACACAGCTCGACCACTTGTTACGTGAAGCGACGAAATATCAGTATAGGAGGTTGCGATCGCCTCTAGCTGTTTCGTCTGTGTATCAAGACTCGCGAGTTGCCAGCTGCCATTCTGGGTGTAAGTGCAGATAATGCGATTCGCGGACTCAAAGCCATAAGTGGACATCCCGAAGACCCACTGGGGAAGCCCAAACTCAGCAGCCATTTCACACAACGGCTCGATGCCCCCGCCTGCTCCCCCCCTTACTAATAGGGGATGGGGGGGGGTTGGGGCTTGCCAACGGTAGAGATTCCACCAGCCAGTACGGTCAGAGACGAAGTGTAGTATCCCATCCGGTGACCACTCCGGTTGAAAGATTGACTCATCCACTCCACCCGCAACACACTCTGCTTCAGCTAAAGAGCCATCCTCCTTAATCTGGGCAATCCACAGTTGCGTGCCATCCCAAGGCATATTGGGATGGTTCCAACTGAGCCATGCCAGCTGAGAGTTATTGGGACTAAGGCGCGGCGAGGAATAGAAGTCACTGCCAGAAGCTAGCACTTGGATATCTTCACCATTTTTCAGGCTAATGCTGACCAAGGTGTTTACTGGCTCATGAACCTCACCCGTGTGGTCTTCGCACACACAGATAATCCGCCCCCGTTGCTGGTCAATCACGGCATCCGCATAACGTCGGTCAGCGGCTGGTGTTAGCGGTTGAGGTTCCGAGTCCAAAGTCTGCTGATAGAGGCGTTGGTCGGCAAAATTAGAAAAGTAAATTGTGCCATCTTTAACCGCAAAAGCTCCGCCACCATACTCGTGAACGCGAGTACGAACATTAAAGGGGGATGGTGTGACATCAGTCATCTTGCGATCGGGTGTCCGTCGCACAATCACACTTCGCCCCGCCTCCGTAGGTCGTCCCTCAGTCCAGTAAACGTCTTGTCCATCCAGAGCAATCTGCCCCAGCCCTATTGTGCTTGCGACAATCAGGTCAGCAGTAATGGGCGATTTCCAGGAACCATAGGGTGCAATTTGTGTTTCAGCCATTTTCTTTCTTCAGCTACAGCAAGTCAGTTCTAGTTCAAATCAAATAGTCTTTTGCCGTTTATCGTCCGTAGGCCAAACAATTTAGTACGCAAGATGATGCAGAACATCGGGGTGCGTCCATCAATAATAATCACTTGCTAATTGTATTGCTTATAGCGGTTCTCGAGCAGATGAGGTACATCCTCAAAGATGAAGGGTTTTATATTATGAGGTCTAGCTATACCTCACCAGCCTATGAATCGTTATATGTCATTATTTTTAATAATTGTTGCACTAATTATTGTGCTGTGTAGGAGTTCAATATATTTATTATAGGTAATGAAAGTACTAGACTCGTTTTTAGCAAGGGATAAATGACAATCTCTCAGTTAGATTCTGCCCTTAGCCGTTATGAAGCTGCGATCGCTGTACTTGAAAAGCCTAAGTTCGACGTAACGCTGGAAGGATTGATATTTCGTTCTCGCTTCCAGCCTATATCCCCTATTCTTTGGTTTATCGTTGTCTTATATCGAACTCAGGTTGAAAGAGCAGGAATTCTCAGTGCCTTGATTGCTCGGAATGCTGTTCAGTCCGCCTTGTCTGATATCAGCCAAATTCCTCAAGAAAAACTAATTACAATTATCGAGTTAGATAGTCGCTTAAAAGAACAGACAAAATTCGTTATAAAAAAAGTAGAGCTTGCGGACTGGTGTGCTAGCTTTAATCCCCCAAAAGAGGCTTGGTGGTGGTTTCCTGAAACTCCTAGCCATTGGTTAGACAGTTTTGATTGGTTATGGAAAGGTATGACAGGTATCTCCCTTACTGTGTCTCTCAGCTTCGGTGTAGATATCGTCTCTCGTTTTTTGAATAGTGGTCCGGGTTTATTAAGCTCGTTTGCTGCTGTTTTGCCCAGTGTATTAACACTGTTAACAGCGGGTAGCGTATTCACTGAGGGGGGACAAAAATGCATTGAACAGATTTTTTCGCGATTCGGCATTCCGCGCTATCTTTGGGAAGAGTTCAAGCTATTACTATCATTACCACTTTTAGTCAGTCTAATTTTCTGGAAAGCCTCACTCCCCCAAATGGCTGACTACTTCAATGAACAGGGTTTCAACAACTACCACGATAACAACTGGGACAAGGCAAGGTCGGACTACGAGCTAGCAATTAGCTTAGATCCAGACAATGCAAAAGCTCATCACAATTTAGGACGCCTCTATGAAAATTTACAAGAATTAGATAAAGCAAAGACGGAGTACAGGTTGGCAGCGCAAGGGGATATGGCTGTTGCCTACAGTGACCTAGCACGGTTGTATCTTCTCCAGAAAAAACCCGCCGAGGCAATGTCATTGCTCTTCAAAGGAAAGGACATAGAACCACAGGCGGATAAGGTTTTAACAGAAGAGGAGAAGCTTTTAAAATATGACCTGCGAAAGAATCTAGGCTGGGCAAGGTTCCAGCAAGAACGCTACCGGGAGGCTGAGGTACTACTTAAAGAGGCAATCGATATCGATAACACGATCGCCCACAATGTTACTCGTGGATCTGCTTACTGTTTGTTAGCCCAAGTTTTGGAGGCCCAAGTTTCGGAAAAGACCAGTCCTCTGGAAAACACACGAATACAACAGTGGAAGTTATGTAGAGAAAATGTCAATCAGCGCGTGCCTGAGGAAGATATGTGGAAAGCAATGGCTCAGCAACGTTTGAAAAAAGGGGAGCAGTAATGTCGCAAAATCCCGTCAAGATTACTGTCGTAAAAGATACAGTGGAACTGAAACGGAAAAATCAGGATTGGAAAAAAGTATCTGGCACCACAGAAATGCGTTTAGGTGACCAGCTGAGAAAAAAACCAGGTACTGGTGCCAGCGTTAAGGTTCGTTGTGGCAATGGCACGTCAGGGCTACCTTTCTCCGATGGGGAAGAGGTGAACTTAAACGATATCTGTCCGTCAGATCCTCGCGGTGCGCTCGACGATGCGATCCCCTACACTATAAGCCCACGCAGCACCCTGATTCTCACCAACCAGCCAACCTTGCGCTGGAATGCAACGACTAATGCCAAGAACTTCAAAGTGACCGTTAGAGGTCGCAAGTTGAATTGGACAACGCAAGTTAGCCGAGACCAGGTTTGTCAACACAATATCTGTGAGCTAGTTTATCCAGGCGAGCCGCCGTTGCAGCTTGAGGTCAGCTACATACTAGTAATTGAGACAGATACAAATAGATCTTCAGCAGAAATTACAGTAGCGGAACTGGGATTCAAGCTGATTGATGAGTACAAAGCCGAGGAAGTGCACAAAAATGCCCAGCAGATTGAGGAACAAAACTTATCGGCTAGAGAAAAGGCATTAGAGGTAGCTGACCTCTTTACTGACTCTAATCTAGCGGCTGAAGCGATCACAACTTTAGAAGCCCTAGCAAAGGATGAAAAGAGCGCGGCTGTTTACCGCCAACTCGGTGAACTTTATCGATGGATCGGACTGCCCCTGGAAGCTGAGGTTCAGTACCAGGAGGCAGTTAAAAAGGCAGAAGTTGCTGCGGATAAGTTAGAACTAGCAGCAGCCCAAGCTGGGTTAGGGGAAGTTTGCTGGATTCTGGACAAAAGAGACAAAGCACGGAATTTGTTAGAAGCAGCCAAAGCAGAATATGCAAACTTGGGAGATGCACAAGCGGTCAGTAAACTGGAGACTCGACTGAAGGAGATGAAGTAATGAAGGGGGAAGACTACGATATAGCAGCTGAATCATACCAGCAGGATTTAACGAGTGCCCAAGCATCTCAAAACGCCTGCCGGGAAGTAAACGCTTTGCTCAATTTCGGGGAATTTTACCTAGAAAACGCGGACTATGAGCAGGCAGCGATTCACTTCGGCTATGCTTTGGAACTGGCACGCGTACTCCAACACCCCCAGCAGGAAGGAATAGCGCTAGCTGGTTTAGGAAGAGTCTCCCAGCAACGGGGAAACCTCGCTAAGGCTATTGATTACTACAAGCAATGTATAAACATTGCTGAGTCAATTCGGGCTACCCTCAAGATTGAAGAAAAAGCGGAATCCTTTGCTAACTTGTGGGCAAACTCTTACGAAGAGCTGATTGCTATGCTATGGCAAAAAAACGACTTTTCCGAAGCATTCACTTATGTTGAACGGGCAAGATCGAGAGCCTTCCTCGATCAACTTGCCAATGGCAGGATAGATTTTCGCAGGGCAGCTGAACCCGAACTATTAGAGGAAGAAAAAACCCTTAAAACTAGAATAATCGACCTTCGTAAGGAGCTTACTATCCTCCATCAGCCTCCCCAAAATTTGTGGAAAAAGGACGCTATTGAAGAGGTAGAGAAGAAGCTGAATGCTCTTGAAAAAGACTACGATAATTTGCTAACCCAACTAAAAAAACAGAGTCCTGAAACGGCAAGCTTAATCAGTGTTGATGTTGAGCCTCTGGATAAGGTTCAGAAGCGGCTTGACGCTGAAACAACCCTGGTTGAATACTTTGTTAGGGATGAGCAGACCCTCGTTTTTATAATCAATCGCGATCGCTTTAATGCCGTTCCTTTAAATGTCACTCGAAAAGAATTAAACGACGAACTAACTCTTTTCCGGGATTTCTCCGACACGATTGACCCTTATCCCATTGAACTGAAAAACCTGTTTGCATGGCTGATTGAACCGCTTAAGGTTAAGGGCTATCTAAACACCTGCAAACTTGCCATCGTCCCCCATAACATCCTGCACTATATCCCCTTTGCTGCTCTGACTAACGGGGAGCACTACCTAATTGATGACTACGCCCTGGTTACTCTCCCCTGTGCTAGCGTACTGCGCTTTTTACCTAACAAATGCACTTCAGTGGCTAAAACGCTTTTGGCGCTGGGTGCTCCGGCTAACACGTTGAAATCGCTGCCTCCTTTAAATTGTGCTCAAAAAGAGGTGGAGGCGATTGCCCGTTTGTTCGACACCAACGCTTTTGTGGGTAAGGATGCTACTGAAAGCCTTGTGTGGTTCCAATCCAAAAATGCTGGAATTGTACACATTGCGGCTCACGGAGAGTACAATTCCAATAATCCTTTGCTCAGTACCATCCACCTTGCTAGGGATGACCGCGCCGAAGTTGACCAAAAAGACGGTCGGCTGGAAGTTTATGATGTTTACAGGTTAGATTTAACTGCTGCTAATCTGGTTGTCCTGAGTGCTTGTCAGACTCATATTGGCAACACTCAGAAGGTGAGTCCAAGTGATGAAGTCATTGGGCTGAACCGGGCTTTTATCTATGCTGGGACGCCTACTGTAATAGCGAGTCTATGGAATGTGGACGATGCGGCAACAGGATTATTGATGGAGCGGTTCTACACTCATTTGAAAGAGGGAATGGGCAAAGCGGATGCTTTACAGCAGGCACAGATTGAGGTGCAAAAAGACTATCCCCATCCCTGTTTCTGGGCAGCATTTGTGTTGACGGGAGATGGCGGAAAATTATAATAACGCGCTTGTTCTGGGATGGGAATTTCCCAAGCAAGGCGATCGCTATGAAAGGCAGTAGCGTCTCTTTTATTGGAGACGCTTGCTCTTGAGCAAGTAGTTTTCAGGTTAGACCCTATACTTTGGTTGTGAGTTCGTTCAGCTTAGCTCTGATCGTTTCGATGCGTTGACGGTTCACTCCCAAATCCGACTTTCCTAGCCGCGAGGCAGAACGAACGTGGATTACCTTGGCAGTGTCATCGAGTAAAAATTCTACATCATCAACAAACCCCATCAGCTTACTCGTGAATTCTGCGTAGAGGTAGTTCTCCGTTTCCGTGATGATTTTCGTTCTCTCCTGGTTCTGAATCACGGTTTTGAGGCCAGCCATGGCTTCTGTCGGTGTCGAGTTGTAAGTCAAAGGCTCAATACGATGCTCAGCATCTTGGCTTTTGCTGTTGACACAGTTGGGTGTGCTAGGACAAGGTGCTAGTTGCCCTGACTGGACACCGATATTAGTAGGTCTTTTTCCGGCAAACATCATTCCTCCTGAAGAAGCTAGCGTCGCTCCTGTCCAACAGGCAGCAACTAACACTAAGGCTATACAGATGATTAGTACTGATTTGAGGGTTGATCGTTGTTGGATCTCGGCGCTCATTCTGTTTTACGAGTACTTTCTTTCAGGTCTGCTTTATGACCTTACCATTAGATTTAGACCTTACCATTAGATTTATCTCTAATTAAAAAATAGGTAGATGTGCTGAGGAGGGGG
>DATNQP010000380.1:0-6783 GCA_036703965.1 Leptolyngbyaceae cyanobacterium | reverse complement strand
AGAGGCTTGGCTCATACAGGCTTTACAAAAAAGGAATCAAAATCGCTACCTAAACAGAAATACTCAGGAAATCTATTAAAACCAGATAGTCCTCTTCAAAAGATTGAAGGGCATCTCTCTAGTAGCCTATAAACACAGTCTGACTAAATAGCCATAATTCTGGCTATATAGAAATTCAACAGTATTTCTACCTAATTAATACGTACTTTCCTTATTCGCGCCAGCTTAACCTTAGAAGTCAACTACTCCTTCTTGTTAGTCTGAGTCAAACAGCTGAGTTACGCTTGCCTCACCAGTGCTAAGATCAGGTAGGGTCAGGGTACTCAGATAGCTCCTTAAAGAGCATTTGACTATCAAACAACAATCCTCCTGTAAAGTAGGAACTACCCACCACCCTGAAACCCTAATGATGGCGGCATAGCCAAGTGGTAAGGCAGAGGTCTGCAAAACCTTTATCCCCCAGTTCAAATCTGGGTGCCGCCTTTATAAGCCAGTCAACAATTTATCTGGGCAATCCGACGACACCACCAGCTCCCTCAATCACTTTACCGATGGTATAGGCAGCAACGTTGTGTGACTCAAACCAGCTGCAAGCCTGCTCAGCTTGCTCTGGCGGTACGAGCAGCACAAAACCGATGCCCATGTTGAAGGTGTTAAACATCGTTTCAATACTGACCTCACCCGCCTGAGCCAGCCACTGAAAAATCGGAGGAACTACCCAGCTCTTAACGTCAATCTGAACGGATTGACCCGCACCAAGGCAGCGAGGTAAGTTTTCTGGTAAACCGCCGCCGGTGATGTGAGCCATGCCATGAAGATCAATCCCCGCGCGACGGGCATCAAGAACGGGTTTGACGTAAATCTGAGTAGGCGTCAACAAGACTTCACCTAAGCTTTGACCCGCGAGCAGTTCTGGGCGGATATCCCAATTTGAGGGGCGCTTCTCTTTACCGCTTTCATCAGAAGTATTGAGAAAGGGGATGGTTATTCCAGGAGACTCGCGGACAATTTTGCGTACTAGACTAAACCCATTACTGTGGACACCCTGACTCGCCAAACCGATGGCGATGTCTCCCACTTGTACCTGAGAACCGTCCAGCATCAGGCTCTTTTCTACAATCCCAACGCAAAATCCTGCTAGGTCATACTCTCCTGGCTGGTAGAAACCGGGCATTTCTGCTGTCTCTCCTCCTAGCAAGGCACAGCCTGAGAGGCGGCACCCTTGGGCAATACCGGCAACAACCTCAGTCAACTGCTCAGAATTGAGCTTGCTGGTGGCTAAATAATCCAAGAAAAATAACGGTTCAGCGCCAGAAGTCAAAACATCGTTAACACACATCGCCACCAGGTCAATCCCAACGGTGTTATGGCAGTTGAGGTCTTGAGCCAGTTTGAGTTTTGTCCCGACGCCATCTGTTCCAGATACTAGAACTGGTTCCTGATATCCTGTCGGCAGATGGAATCCACCACTAAAGCCGCCGAAACCACCCAGTACTTCAGACCGGTGTGTACTTTGCACAAGAGAGCGGATGCGCTCTACAAAAGCTCGACCTGCTTCAACATCGACACCGGCTTCACGATAATCCATCGGACAACAACAAGGGTTTTGAGCGTCAGGTACCGGATGTATTGTACAGGTTACGTGCTTCTGTCAACTAGCGATCGCGCTTAGGCATTGCTCTGGAGGAGCCTTTACAAGGAATTTATTGAGTTTCTCGCTCCTGAATATAGGTGGATTCATGGTCAGCCACTTCCAAAGTCTCATCAGCCATAAAGGAGAGACGGTTTATGTAAAGTTTTGATAAATTTTGGTTAAATATTTTTAAAGAGAGAAAAATCCCAAAGCCCTGTCGTAGGGTCATTTGAGGCAAAATCACTATGTAAAGTTTTGATAAATTTAGGCGTCCCTCCCAGAGATCCCTGATCCCCAAACCAAAAACTTCATGTTAGTCTGTTGCAGTTCAATGAAACAGGGCGAAAACGGAACGAGTACGAGTTAATGGGGGAAATTGCCTTCTTTTGCAGCACAACCAGCAACAGTAGACCTCGCATTCCCAATGCTTTTGACAAAGGACATATGAATCAACGAATTTGGAGTAGCCTTACCGTTACTCTCTTGACGACAGCTCTCGGTACAGCGACATCCACTCATGCCCAACAAACTAGGGCAGTTGACCAAAATTCTGAGGTAAGCCCTCCTGCCGCTCAGGTCCAGCAAGTACCAGCGACGGCTACCCATACCTTAGCGCAATCAGTCGCTCAGCAGACGGAAGTGGTTAAGGTGGGAGAATTGCACTCTCAGGCAGCGACACCAGTGGAAGAAGACGTCATTGCAAAAATTCATACTTATGAATCAGCAGGGCGTCAAGCAGCAACACTTTATGTCCGTAGTATTCCTGTCTTGACGTTCTTGGGTTCTCGACCAGTCACTACAAACGGAACAAAAATGGGAGAAGCAGATACTCGTCAAAAGAGGCCTTCTCGCTTGTCAGACGAAGCGGATGAGACAGTACCCTCCAATGTCGCATCGGCTGCCAATACTGTTCACAATGACGCAGTTTGGAGAGCGACAGCTGTTGCTGCTAGGCTCAATCAACTGAATCGAGACAATTTCAATGCTGAGGCGATCGCTGTTTTTTGGCAGCAAGATTGCAACTGCTACAGCATCAAAGTGAATAACGAGGAGTTAGTCCAAATCAACGAGAAAACAATCCTACCAGATACAACCCGAAACCTCGCTGAAGACGCTCTGCAAGCCACAAACCGACTTCGACGCCTGATGGGCAATGCTCCACCTCTACGGGAAATTGCAGGTAGACCACCAGTACGTGCAGTAGCCCAAGTTTCCTTCGGACGCATTCGATTTAAAATTAGTGGCATCGCTTCCTGGTATGGTCCTGGCTTCCACGGCAATCGCAGTGCTAGTGGCGAGAGATACAACCAGAATGCAATGACAGCTGCCCACCGCAGCTTACCATTTGGAACAAAGGTACAGGTTACTAACTTAAATAATGGTCGCTCCGTGATTGTACGGATTAACGACCGTGGACCTTATGTACGAGGTCGCGTAATTGACCTTTCAGCGGCAGCTGCTAGGGTACTAGGAGTGATGCAAAGTGGCGTTGCACCTGTGCGCCTAGAGGTTTTAGGTTCTCAACAGCAGGTAGCGACTGAGAATTAATGATTAGCTCTATCCTTGACTTGATTGTCAGTTTTGGTTCTAGACTGAATCGTTAGACCGAGAGCAGACTAGGTCTAAGCAACTGAATTGCTAACATCAATCTAGAATCCAAACTCTAAAATCTCATGCGCCTGTTTACGACAATAGCAGGATTGCACTGCTACTTAGAACGTCATCGCGGCGGCAAGGACGTTGGTCTTGTTCCGACAATGGGAGCCTTGCACGCCGGTCACTTAAGTTTAATTGAGCGGGCGAGACGAGAAAATGCCATTGTTATTGTCAGCATTTTTGTGAATCCGCTACAGTTTGGACCAGCGGAGGATTTTCAGCACTACCCACGTCCTTTAGAGGAGGATCGGAAGCTGTGCGAACAGGTGGGGGTTGATGCCATTTTTGCCCCAACAGCGGTCGAGTTGTATGGAAATCGTCTGCTAGCTTCAGACACGAGTGCTGAGTTAACTCAGGTTGTCCCACCAGCAGCGATGACATCTGTGTTATGTGGTCGCTCCCGTAGGGGTCACTTTCAGGGTGTCGCTACAGTAGTGACGAAGCTGCTGAACTTGGTAGAGCCAGAACGAGCTTATTTTGGTCAGAAAGATGCCCAGCAGTTAGCGATCATTCGGCGTCTGGTGGCAGATTTAAATTTGCCAGTGGGGATTGTTGCTTGTCCAATAGTGCGGGAGGAGTTGGGATTGGCTCTGAGTTCTCGCAATCAGTACCTGACACAGTCACAAAAAGCACAGGTTCCGGTATTATTTAGGGCTTTGCGCCTCGCCCAGAAAGCGTTTCAAGCGGGTGAGTGTGATAGCATCTCTCTGATTGAGGTAGTTAAGTCAGAATTGGCATCAGTGAGCGATATCCAGGTAGAGTATGTTGAATTGGTACATCCAACAACACTGACGCCTTTGGATCAGGTTGACGACGTGGGATTATTAGCGCTCGCGGCACGCTTCGGTTCAACTCGTTTAATTGACAATGTGCTGCTACAACATCGTAAGCCAATTGTGGCAATTGATGGTCCTGCTGGGGCTGGGAAATCTACGGTTACCCGCCAAGTGGCTCAAGCTTTAGGACTCCTGCATCTCGATACTGGCGCGATGTACCGGGCTTTAACCTGGCGGGTTCTGGAAGCGGGAATTGACCTTGACGATGAACCGGCGATTGCAGAACTAGCTAGCCAGTCTCAAATTTATCTAACCACTGACGAACTTGGCGATAGGGACGCGGTTCCGGAGGAGCCTTGGGGGCAACAGCTAGACTCTCGACCCCAAGGCTCTCGTGTTTGGATTGACGCAGAGGAAGTCACCCAAGCGATTCGCTCACTGAAAGTCACCTCCAATGTATCCGCGATCGCCGCTGTGCCAGCGGTTCGCCGTGAGTTAGTTAAACAACAGCAGCGCTGGGGATCTAAGGGGGGTATCGTTGCGGAAGGTCGTGACATTGGCACCCATGTTTTTCCAGATGCAGAACTCAAAATCTTTTTAACTGCCTCCGTTCAAGAAAGGGCACGCCGACGCCAGCAAGACCTCAAAGACCAAGACCAGAGAGAGGTAAGTTTAGAACAGCTGGAACAGGATATTCAACAGCGTGATCTGCGCGATAGTACCCGTGCTTTAGCACCTCTTTGTAAGGCAGCTGATGCTATTGAAATACAAACCGATAACTTGAGTATCGCTGAAGTCACTGAGCGAATTGTCAATCTCTACAATCAAAAGGTGTTGAACTCAGGTCAATAGGGAGTACGGCTAAGACGCGATCGCTATGTTGCCTAGGAAACATGCTAGGCTAATGCCGGACTACATGCCATTAGTTCTAGAGGAGCCGCTAGGTTAACCCTGTGGGACGCAGTAGCGTCCAAGAGTCCTAACGCCAAAGGGAGCATCGCATCGCCTCCAAGAGCGCAAACGCTTCATGCAATGAGCGCTGGAGTTGATCTGAAAAAATAACTGTTTATCCCGGATGCTGTTTAATTTTCCCAGTAACTTGCAACAGCGTCATCAGCTTTAGAGCGGATTTTAGTGCCACGCTCTAGCAATGGCTGCCTTTAGCTTTTGAGAGGCAGAGGTTAGAAACAGGGTTTGAAGTTGGTATTTCTCCAATTTTGGAATCCTTAACCACTGCCCATCGAACAGCTAAGGCTTAAAAACCATGACTTGCCGCCTTTGTGGAAGGAGTGAAGGAGACCTAACGTGGCAGACCGTCATCTGTTTGTTTGGCAGCGAAGCCTATCGATTGCTGTAGTTGCCGCCGCTCTTGGTTTTGTGGCTGGCGTAAGCTTGCCAGTAGCTCGCTCTGTTAATCACAGAAGTGTTATACCGAAAACCTTGCCGGTGCGACAAAAAAACTCAGCCCTGAAAACCTCGGAGGTCAAAGCTTTAATTGCCCAGCGAGATGAGGCATATCAAAAAGTTATCGCCAGATTGGTACAGAGAGAAAAGGCTAAACGCCTTAACTTTTCTGTGCCTGTCCAGTTTCAAGGAAAAACGATTCGTGAGGTCAAGCTCAATAGCGACCCTAAAGCAACTGCCAAAGGAGTAGCAGCAAAGCTAATTGCGCTGACGTTTGATGATGGTCCTTGGCCAAACTCGACACCAGAGGTACTAAATGTCCTCAAAAAGAATAATGTCAAAGCAACCTTTTTTATAGTGGGAAAACAGGTGCAAAAGTATCCGCAGCTGATGAAACAGGTTGTTGGTGAGGGTCACGCGATAGGCAACCATACGTGGAGCCATCAGTATCATCACTACAACAACCCAGCGGCTGCACATGAAATTGATAGCACAGCAGAGTTAGTTTATAAAACAACCGGTGTCAAGACTTCTCTGTTCAGACCGCCTGCTGGCATCCTGAATAATGGGTTAGCCACATACGCTCACGAGAAAAAGTACGCTGTTGTCATGTGGTCAGTAGACACAAAAGACTGGCGCTCTCAACACACGACAGCGCAAGGGTGGATTGACAATATCCTGAAGCAAGCAAAACCGGGAGGGATTGTCTTACTCCACGATGGTGGTGGCGATCGCTCAAAAACGGTGCAAGCTTTACCACAATTGATTGCCCAATTGAAAAAGCGCGGCTACCAGTTTGTCACCGTGCCGGAACTGCTGGAAATGGGAGATAAAAAACCTAAGGCGAGCAAGGGTTAAATCAGTGACCAGTGACCAGGTGAGAGGTCGGGGATGCCAGACCCCGACCACAACCTTCCAACCTTCTACTGGACTGGACTTAACACCTTTTCTTCCACAGCCTCAGAGTTAGCTTCTGGGGTATTAGCCTCTGAAGGCGGTACGACTTGCCAGAATTGCGGCAGATATTCAGACCAGTAACGCAGAATTACCTTAGCTTTCGGGCTACCAGTACGTTCAGCATGGCCTTGAATGAGGTCTTTGAGCTGTTGCTCACCCGCAGGTGTTGTTACCCGTTGAATCTTGACGATTTCTGGGTTAACTTTTGATGGGAAAGTGCCATCTTCATCTAGGAAGTAGCCTAGACCCCCCGTCATACCAGCACCAACATTGCGTCCCACATGACCTAAGACAACGATAACGCCGCCAGTCATGTACTCACAACAGTGGTCACCAGCTCCCTCAATCACTGCTTCA
>DATNQP010000379.1:0-13912 GCA_036703965.1 Leptolyngbyaceae cyanobacterium | reverse complement strand
GGGTTTGCAACTGCTTGTTTTTGGAAGGGTCGGGTAAAAAAATTCCAGAGCAGCGATGCTAATACTACAGTGAGGTTAATCGGAAATGCGATCGCTAGTAATGCCAGCGTCCCCAAGTTTTGGAACACTGCCCAAATAGAAGCCCTTATGCTTTGTGATTGCGCCATGATAGGGAGTCAGAAGTGTGGATTGGGTCTTGAGTCTGATTTGGCGAATCAAAAACCTATCCCCCCAGCCCCCTTCCCTTGCAGGGAAGGGGGTGTCTTACTCCCCTCCCCTCGTAGGGGAGGGGTTGGGGGAGAGGTCAATAAAAATCTACTACTACACCCGGCGGATGATGGTCAAACCATCTCGCAAAGGTAGCAGCACTTGCTCAACCCGTGGGTCATCAGCAACAACGCGGTTGAACTGCGCGATCGCTTCTGCATTCGGGGTTTGCTCTTCTGGAGGTAGATAAACCAGTCCCTGAAGGAGGGTATTATCCACGCAGATGATTCCGTGAGGTGCCAACAAATTAGAGTCCAGCAGAGTCTGGAAATACTGCACGTACTCCTTCTTATCGGCATCAATGAACACCAAGTCGAAGGACTCCCCAGCCGCAGCCAGCTTGTCAAGTGTTTCCAAGGCTGACCCTAATTCCACCTGAATTTTTTCCCCGTGAGGAGATTGCTGGAACAAACGTTGTGCAAGATTAGCTGTGTAAGGATCGACCTCGCAGGCGACTAAACGCCCATCAGCAGGCATTGCCTCTGCCATTGCCAGTGCTGAATACCCTGTAAACATACCGATATCCAACAATTGTTTGGCACGGGTCATGTGGACAAACATCTTTAATGTTTGTCCCTCAATGTGCCCTGAGAGCATTTCCTGCTCTAATGGACGCACTGTGGCACCCTCAGAGAACTGCTTACTCCAGGCTTCCTCCTGAGTTCTTTTAGCGATCGCCCCTAGTGCCTTTGACTCTTGGGTAGTGCATTCTTCCAGGTATGGGTCTATCCCCGCTGCCAAACGCCACGCCTGTTTAACATGAGCCGCGATTGAACTTGGCACACTCTCATCCGCTTCGATCATCCGGACGGCGGTTTCGAGATGCTCAACCAAAATCCCCAGTGGCGTGACCGGACGAGCCTTTTCCTGATGCACGACACTAGACATTGATGCCGCTCCCAACTAAATTGGGCTGTTGAATTTTCACGTATTCGTCTATCCCAGCACCACCACGCGGGTAGTCAGCGCAGATACGTTTGTGGTCTGCTAGAGCAGCATCCAGCTCTTCACGAGTCATGTCGTTGACAAAGAAGCAGGTGCCAATGGGGTTGGGCATCGCAGCCCGCTGCAAACCGTCTCGCGTCAAAGTGATAGACTCGGTGGCATCCCACACCAGGTCACTGTCGAAGAGGGGATGGTCAAGGGCGAGACCTAGTTTGCTCATCAGTCCCAGGATGCGATCGCGAGCGTCGGGGGTGATGTAGCCTCGTTTTTCGGCAATAGTAGCCGAGAAAGCCATGTCGATGTTGATCGCATGACCGTGGAGGAGTGGCACGGCTGGAGCTAGTTCCAAGGTAGGACTCCAGGTGTGACCGTAAGCAATCACGCGATCGAGATCCAACTCGTGAAAGTTAGGTGTCTCCAACTCCAGCATCGTTTTGATCGACTCGTAATTAACCCGGTGAGCGACTTCCTTGAGATGCTGACTTCCACCCAAGTAGCCAAAGTGGGTGTCGAGTAATTCTTCCCCATACTCATACAACAGCTCGAATACTTCAGCATTCGAGACAACAGCAATTTTCACAAGTTCCGCCATGCCGTTGCGGACTTGATCGGTGGGAAGGGTGCTCAAGAAAGAGAAGTCGAGGAACACATGTTTGGGTGGATGGTAGGCACCCAGACGGTTTTTCTGCTTCTCGTGATTGACAGCAACTTTAATCGCCACACCCGCATCAACCAGGCCGATGAGCGTGGTGGGGACGCGGATGTAGTTGCTGTTGCGCCGGTAGGCAGCGCAAGCGAAGCCAGCAACATCCAAAACTAATCCACCACCCACAACCAGGACTGGCTCTTTACGAACCAACCCAAAATCAGAGAAAGCCTCAACAATTGACAAAAACGTGTTGATTGTTTTGGCAGGCTCATCAATGGTTACCGGAAAGAGCGTCAGGTCGATGTCGTAGTACTTGAAATACTGTTTAATCTCAGCTCCATAAAACCGATTGACGTTATGGTCAACAACAGCAAGGCAGCGCCCAAAACTCCTGTAGCTCTCTGCTAGCTCTGTGTTTTTTACATTGAATAGTCTGTTCACAAAGGAAAGACTAAACTCAATCTTTTCGTAGCCTTCTACATGAAACACCGTGTCGGTTGCTTCAAACTTAGCCTGGACATTACCCATTTTTTCTCGCTTTGATTCAATAGTTAGGAAAAATTGATGCCAAATTTATGTAGACTCTGGTTTTTGCTAATTACCGAGCCTTCTCCTTGCCTCAAATCATTAATTGATAAAGGCTGGTAGTTTTAGAAAATTTTCAGAGCGACCGTGAACGGGGAAACGGGTTGTTACTGCTCTGATTTTGAGCCATTGAACAAGATAACAGCAAACGATTCCCAACGCAAATCAATCCCAATATTTATATAATTTAATGGTAATTTTTTCTATTCTTAAGTAATAAAACTAGGTTTTGTCGAAGTTTTTTTGACAAATAGCAGAAAAAGTAGGATATGTTGCCTTGGTGTTCATCCGAAAGTCGGCGATTCCTCCTATCCCTTCCAGGGGGATAGGGTAAGACTCTATATGTTACAAAAGGCTATGGCAATCAAGAACCTTATTCCACTCATCCTTTTGATCTTCGTACCCATTTCAGTAGCGGCGGATCTATTGAAATGGGGTGAAGAAGCTGTTTTTGTAACGTCCACACTCGCCATTATTCCCCTCTCAATTTGGCTTTCCACGGCGACGGAGAAGGTGGCGGTGGTCACAGGTCCATCAGTGGGAGGGTTAGTCAATGCCTTCTTTGGCAATGCAACGGCACTGATTATTGCCCTCATGGCGCTGCGCCAAGGACTGGTGGATATTGTTGAAGCGAGTATTACGGGCAGTATTCTCAGTGCGCTGCTGCTGCTGTTGGGTTTAGCGATGCTCACTGGGGGTCTGCGCTACAAAGAGCAGGAGTTTAAGCCGATTTTGGCAAAGGTCAATGGTTCATCAATGACGCTGGCAGCGATCGCTATTGCACTGCCGACGATGGTGATTGATACCTCAAATATTGTTGATGCGATCGCCATTCGCAATCTCTCGCTTGTGGTTTCGGCGATACTGATTGTCGTTTATGGATTGACGCTCCTTTTCTCCCTCAAAACTCACAGCTACCTCTACGAAGTTGGATTAGCGGATGTAGGAATTGATGGAAGCCCTTCTTTCCCAGAATCGGAACCATCCCAGAATCGGAAGTCTAAATTATGGATCTGGATTGTTGTTCTGTTGGCTTCCACTGTTGCTGTTGCTTTTGAATCCGATCTGTTTGTTGGTGTCATCGAGTCTCAAACCCAGCGATTCGGACTCACTCCCCTATTTACAGGTGTGATTTTGCTGCCGTTAATTAGTGATGTGGCAGGATATGTCATAGTCGTTCGGCTTGCCCTAAAAAATCAAATGGATTTAACCGTTGCCACGGCGACGGGCGATAGTTTGCTGGTTGCTCTATTTGTTGCTCCAGTTTTAGTGTTCGTGGGTCAGGCGATTGGTCAGCCCATTGATCTCAACTTCAATACCTTTGAAGTAATTGCTTTAGCGATCGCGGTCGCGGTCACCAATCTCATCAGTTTTGGCGGACGGTCAAACTGGCTGGATGGCACTCTGCTGTTGGCAACCTACCTAATTCTGGGAGTGGCTTTCTACTATCACCCAGCTTGAACAAGTCGTTACAGATTAAGAAAAATTTTTGGCTTTTCCTGTCTCACCTGACAGGTGTTGAGCAAGGATACGTTCGATTGTGGATTTGTGAACCAAAGGAATTTGCCAACTCCTCGTTGGGAAGAAGGGAAAGCGTTGTTTGAGCCAAACGGTGAGGGTATTACCTTGCGCTCCCTCCCATTTGTAGGAGGCGATTTGCTGCCACTTAATCAAGCCAAACTTGAAGTAAATACCCTTTTCTCTGAGTTCCAGCTTGCTCAACCCAGCCCAAAAACAAGAAATTGCCGTAGACCAGTATAAGAAAGCCTGAGACAGGTAATATTCTGGACTTTCATAACTTCCAGAAAATCCCTTTCTAGCTAAGTCTATAAACATAGTGGTTTGCAGAATTGCGCTTATTAAAAAAAGCACACCTGCAATCAGTAGAGACCTATAGGTTACAGGTCTGCCTAGATTCCACAGTAGAGAACCTGCCTGTCTCTTGCGTCGAGGCCAACTGACTATGTAGGTCCAGGCAATTGCTGAAAAAACAATAGATAAGCCTAACCAGGCGTAATCTCGCCAAGGTTGCGGGAGAAAATTTAAAGCAAAGATGAGAGGAAATAGAACTAATAGGAGCAAAGTTCCGCTAAGCAGATTTCTCCTAGCCGCTTCCTGACCGAGCATCGATCTACTGATTGCGTATCCCAACACTAACGCAACCACGATGGGAATAATGAGCAATGCCCAAACCATAACTTGCTTTCTTTACTGTTAATGCAAAAAGTGACGGATGCCCGTGAAAACCATAACCAAACCCAGTTCATTGGCAGCTTTGATAGAATCTTGGTCTCGCAGACTGCCTCCCGGCTGGACAATGGCAACAATTCCTGCTGCCGCCGCCGTCCGCACGGAGTCGTCGAAGGGGAAGAAACCATCACTCGCAAGAATGGCACCCTGGGCGTTCTCCCCAGCTTGTTCCAAGGCAATTTTGACGGAACCTACGCGATTCATTTGCCCTGCCCCGACGCCTAACGTGGCGCGATCGCGTGTTACGACAATAGCATTCGATTTTACGTGCTTGCAAACCTTCCAAGCCAATAACAGTTCTTCCAATTGCTCAGGCGTCGGTTGCTCTTGTGTGACTACCTTCCAATTCTCTGGAGTGTCCACAACATCGTCGGCAGCTTGCACCAGAAAACCACCCGCTATCGCTTTCACGGTTTGCTGCGGTCCACTGCTTAAATCCGGCAAAATTAAAACACGCACTTTCGATTTAGAAGCAAGGATTTCTTGTGCCTCAGGCTCACAAGCGGGTGCTAGGATACATTCTAAAAATGTCTTTGTTAGCTCCGTTGCGGTAGGCGCATCAATCGGTTGATTCAAGGCAACAATTCCCCCAAAGGCGGAAACAGAATCCGCTTGCAACGCTTTTTGATAAGCCTCGACAAGCGTTGTTCCTAAGGCGACGCCACAGGGATTGGTATGTTTGAGAATGGCGGCAGCTGGGGTATCGGTAAATTCAGCAATAATCCGTCGTGCGGCTTCTAAATCCACCAAATTGTTGTAACTTAGCTCTTTGCCTTGGAGAACTGAAGCGCCTGAAAAGCCCGTTGCTACAGCCCCGACTTGATACCAAGCTGCCGGTTGATGGGGATTTTCTCCGTACCGCAGGGATTGCAATTGCTGCCCTGAAAGTACAAATTGTGCAGGGGGTAGCGGTTGTTCAGGGATTGTTGCAACCAAGGACTCATCGCTGAGGTAGGTGGCGATCGCGCGATCGTAAGCGGCAGTATGCCCAAATGCCCTCTGGGCGCATACTCTCCTGAAATTTAAGGGAGCTTCACCCCCATTCTGCCGTAACTCCCGTAAGTAGTCGTTATAGTTACCCGGATTGCACAGCACCGTCAGATTAGCGAAATTCTTCGCCGCTGCTCTTAGCATGGCAGGGCCACCGATGTCAATCTGCTCAATCGCTTCCTCCTCAGTGACATCCGGGCGAGCGATCGTTTGTTCAAAGGGATAGAGATTAACGACAACCAAATCAATCGGACGAATCGAGTGAGTTTCCAACTCTGCGACATCCTGGGGTAAGTTGCGACGCGCCAGAATACCCCCATGAATCCGGGGATGCAGGGTTTTGACTCTTCCTCCCAGAATCTCAGGAAAACCTGTGTAATCCGAAACTTTTGTTACCGGCAGTCCTGCGGCTTGTAGTGATGCGGCTGTTCCACCACTGCTGATTAAATCAAACTCAAATTCCTCAACTAGCTGACGGGCAAAATCGATTAGCCCTGTTTTATCAGACACACTCAGTAGTGCCAGATGTCCCATGAATTCGTTCCTCTCCCCTTGTCTGCAAGTTTAGTTTCTACGAAATGAAACCCGCGTGAGGCGAAGCTATCAGGCACATCGAATCGCTTCTCAACAATCACGGGTTTCATGGTAATAACTTATCTGGCAACCTTCCTTTGAATGGCTTGCCTCAACGGCTACTCCAAAACCTTAGAAAGGCCAGCTCAGTGCATCTGGGTAAACGGTATTAATTGCAATTAATAGTACCGCCGTGAACGAGAGCCAAGCAAAGAGCAGTATAGGTGACAGGGAAAGCCACGTAAGGAAATTATTTTGTTTTTCCATGAACTATTCTCCCAAAACAGTAAGTAAGTTAAAGATGACTAACGAGGTGAAACCGGAATTTCTTCTTCCTTAGCCGTTAATTCACCTGAAAGCAATTCTTTGATTGCGGCTAAAGGCCAAGTGAAGCCACTTAGCATTAATCCCAAGGCACGGGGCACATCAATGATGATTTCTCTCATTTCTGGGTTACTTTCTTTTCTGACAGATATCAGATAAGCCCGACCAACCCAACCGATCCAACCGGCAATATACAGAAATATTAGGCCGGGAATTATAAATTCATCGGCATGAGCGAGGCTACCATCTGCAACCAAGTGGGGTAAACCTTCCGGACCGCACAGGTAGTTAGAATAACGCTCAAATCGGTCTTTTCCTGAACTGGGATCGCCAACGGTATTTTTGGCATCAGCCGCCCGTTGCTGAAAAGCCTTAGATTCCTTGCAAGGAACAAGCCCCGCCACATCAGCCGATGCTGGGGTTACACAGCCAAACCACAGCGTAACGGCAAAAATCAGAGCTAACAATCGTCGCATAAGTTGTTTCCTTTTAGTACGAAACAAAAAGTTTTGTGTACAAAAAGATGAAGCTATCTGTACACCTAAGTCATATTACTCTGACGGGTTAACCTATTGACACTCCCAGTTCCTAAAGACTTTGGGATTCTTGCTTCACAGGGAGCCTACGACTTTACCCTCCACAAGCCTCCACCGTGTGTCCCACGGCGGTTGAACAGCTACATTAATTGCAGGTTCTACCTTTGTACCCAGAAGATTTTACCCACCCCAGGATTCGTGGATGGAACCCCCTATCTTCACTTTTCAAGGTTCTGTATTTATTCGTTTTAGCAGCAATTTTAGCTGGTCTAGCCAATTTTATCACCGGTTTGACGACTACTGAACTCGGAGGCGATTTCTCTCCACAGATTCACGAGTGGGCGTTATTGCTTGAGTTGTGTAAAGTTTAATTAAATAAAAGTAGCTTTTTTATTAAGGTCATTTGTAAATGGCTTGCGTGTTAGCAATAGAAACAAGTTGTGATGAAACAGCAGTAGCGATTGTTAAAAATCGCACCTGTTGTAGTAGTATTGTTACTTCTCAAATTCCCGTTCATCGGCAGTATGGCGGCGTTGTGCCGGAAGTGGCATCACGATCTCATGTGGAAACGATCAATGACGCGATCGCTCAAGCCCTTATTGAAGCCAAACTCGACTGGGGGGCAATTGACGGAATTGCCGCAACCTGTGCCCCTGGGTTGGTGGGTTCGCTGCTAGTGGGTTTAACTGCCGCCAAAACTCTTGCTATTGTCCACAACAAGCCTTTTTTGGGTGTCCATCATCTAGAAGGACACATTTATGCTACTTATCTGAGCGAGCCAGAATTAGAGCCACCTTTCTTGTGTTTGCTAGTTTCTGGCGGTCACACGAGCTTAATTTATGTTAAAGACTGCGGTCACTACGAAATCCTAGGAGAAACCCGCGATGACGCGGCTGGGGAAGCCTTTGATAAGGTAGCGCGGTTGTTGAAGTTGAGTTATCCAGGTGGTCCAATCATTGACCGCCTCGCACGAGAGGGTAATCCCCAAGCCTTTCCGTTACCAGAGGGCAAGATTTCCCTTCCCACAGGAGGTTATCATCCCTATGACTCTAGTTTTAGTGGCTTGAAGACGGCAGTGTTGCGGCTGGTGCAAAAACTGGAACAGGATACGTCTGAGCTACCAGTGAATGATATTGCTGCAAGCTTTCAGGATACCGTAGCGCGATCGCTCACAAAACGTGCGATCGCCTGTGCCCTTGACTACGGTCTTAACACCATTGCCGTTGGAGGTGGCGTTGCTGCCAACAGCGGACTAAGAAAGCATCTACAAGCCGCAGCAGCCAGTCACAACTTGCGAGTACTCTTCCCTCCCCTCAAGTACTGCACTGACAACGCTGCCATGATCGGCTGCGCTGCCGCTGACCATCTCAACCGAGGACACACCTCCCTACTCACTTTAGGAGTCCAGTCACGCCTCCCCCTTACTGAGGTCATGCAGCTTTACTAATGCACTATGGCAGAAATAATTAACCCCCTAGGAAGAGACGAGAGGCAGGAGGCGAGAGGCAAGAGGGTTTTTCAGGACTGGTGAGAAACTTTCGCCGCGCTGCACTAGTACCCTTTCTCTAGGTAGGCACTCTTCCCCCAGTGGGGGGATTGGGGGGGTTCCCCCCAATCCGGGTTTTTCCAACGAACGACTACTTTCCGCTTAAGTCAGTGCCATTCGTCTTGACACCCTTGCCATTAGGAATAGCATTGCTGCCAACAAACCACAAAAATTAATAATCGGGATGACAGGATTTGAACCTGCGACATCCTGCTCCCAAAGCAGGCGCGCTACCAAGCTGCGCTACATCCCGGTTCCTACCCAGCTAGTATAACGTGCTTTGCACTCCCCTGCGTCAAGATCACTGCAATACTAAAACTTAATCCGGATACCAGAACATGCCTTTGATTCCTTCAGGATCAGCCATAAATCCCATTCTCCGATAAAAATTAACCACATGAGGGTCAGCGAATAGTGTGATATTACTGATATCCTCACTCCGAAGTTTCTTGATCATATACTTCATCAACGCCTTACCCAATCCTTTACTTTGGAAATCTGGGTGAACCACCACATCCCAAATGGTGGCATTAAAGGCATGGTCAGAAGTCGCACGAGCAAAGCCAATTAGGCGTCTAGTCGTGCCTCGCTGTTGCCACATAGAAGCCACTAGAAAACTGTGTTCAATGGCTTTTTTAACTTTGCGCATAGGGCGTCGGGACCAACCGACAGCATCGCAGAGTTCTTCTAATTCATAAAGATCGATTTCCCGCTCCGTACTGAAAAATATACGGGAAGTCCCATCGGTCCGATCACTCGTACCTTCCACTGCATCCCCTTCAAACTGCGTCTGCGGCGCGGCAGCGTCAGAACTGCTAAAGAAGCTTTTCCAAAAACCCATGCAGGTATGGCTGTGGCATTTTTATACTTCTGTCCCCAAGGTTCAGCAGGATTCCCTTTCCTTACGGATGAGGCTTTCTGCTAGATAGAGACCAGATTTAACACTCTTCAGTTTATCCCAAACCCCAGAAATACAGCTAGCGACGGGCTTGTTGAACTTCCATGAGGTACAAGGTGTTCAGCCTTCAATCAATGCGTGCCAGATTTACATCAACTCCTCGCTTATTGAGATAAACTAAGAGCTTGTGATAATTCTTATCGCACCAAATCGACGCGAAACTTCGTGAAATCGATAATAACACAACTGCGCCCCTGTCTCTTCCAATCCCTGCCCTCGGTAGCGGCTCAGGAAAAGACCTTCTTTAGCTAGACTGATGCTATTGAGCAGAATTTGGAGAGATTAACCAGATACAATAGGTTCTTTCCAAAGAAGCGTACCTGGCTCTGTCTCTCAAAAAGCTTTTGATAAAAGCGAAGGCATCCTACCCCTACTTATGGCTGCGGGTTTAAAATCATCCACACTAGAACTCCTGAAGCGCTTCAACCGAGCGTTTCCTCAGTTCTATGAGCAGTTTGTCAGTAGTGAAATCCAACTGCAAAACCTAAGGCTCGCGTACCGGCTTTACAAAACCAAGCGTGCGGTAATTGAGATCAAACCGGAAGGCTCTAAAAGTGCGCTGCATTTTGCTTACCGTAATCAGTCTTTTCTCCTCAGTGACATTTTTGGCGTTCTGGCTGCCTACGGACTGACCATCCACAGTCTCAGTCTCTATGGTCAAATCACCCCGCCGATGTTGGTCTTTATCAAACTGGTTGTGTCTCGTGGCAGCAAAGCCTTGACCAATAAAACGGCAGAAAATGTCTGCCGCGCAGTTCGGGAGGCTTTAGCAGGTCGCTTTGAAGTGGAAGAGATGCTGGCAGTAGAATTCAATCTCGATGCTGGTTTGGAGCAAGTCGAAACAGAATTTTATGTAGACCCTGTTTTCCATCTCCCGGCGCTATTGATTGAGGCAGACAACCAGCCCGGTTTGTTTTACAAAGTGATGTATGCCATCTGGCAAGAGGATTTACTAGTTGTCAATGCCAACTTGCTAGTGTGGCGCGGACGAACCCGGCTAATTCTGTACTTGTTGGGACCCAATGAAAACTTGATTCCTGAGTATTTGGGTCAAAAAATTGCTGAAAGCGTCCGGCAGCGATTGCTAGGTCGCCGATTTTAGGTATTGGCTAAAGGCCAGTTGACCATGAGCAATTAGCTATGAACAATTAGCAATTAGCCAGTCCCTATTCTCCGATAGGATGAAGATATGGCAACCATTGACATTCTGGGAGCGCCCCACGCCTACGAATTAACGCCTCCCTCTGGATCATCCTCCCCTGTTCTTGTTTTCGTCCACGGCTGGCTTTTAAGCCGCTCCTACTGGCAACCTCTGATTGATAGGTTGGCACCGGATTATCAATGCCTAATTTATGACCTGCGAGGATTCGGTGATTCTCAGTTCCAGATCAATAAAACTCGGAGGAGGCGGTCGAAGCTCAACTCTGAATTACCCAACACCGAGTCTGTTAGTGTATCTACTGCCAGTTATACACTAGCTGCTTACGCTAAGGATTTAGCTATCCTGCTGCAACAACTGGATATAGACCGTGCTTGGCTCATTGGTCACTCCCTCGGCGGCAGTATTGCCTTGTGGGGGGCGTCTGTTGCCTCGGAGCGTGTCCAGGGTGTCATCTGTCTCAATGCAGGTGGTGGGATTTATCTTAAAGAAGAGTTTGAGCGCTTTCGGGCTGCCGGTCAGCAGTTAGTGAAACGACGCCCTGGTTGGTTGTGCTACGTCCCGTTGATTGACTTACTGTTTACGCGAGCGCAGGTAGCGCGTCCGATCGCACGTCGGTGGGGGCGTCAACGGGTAATTGATTTTGTGGTAGCTAACCCGGAAGCGGCACTGAGGGCGTTACTGGATTCCACTACAGAAGCTGAGGTTCATCGCTTACCTCAGGTAGTGTCACAGCTGCATCAGCCCGTTTATTTCATTGCTGGTGCCAAAGATACGGTGATGGAACCAAAATATGTGCGCCATCTTGCCAGTTTTCACAAGCTATTTCAAGGCTGTGGTGATAATGTGATTGAAATTCCTGGGTGTGGACACATGGCAATGGTCGAGCAGCCAGACGCGATCGCGACTCAAATCCGTAAGATTCTTGCCGATTACGAGGGACTCGGCTAAGTTCCCTTTCCTTTCTTTCCTTAGGTAGAGCAGAGTCGGTTACAGAAAGCGTAACAAGCATCTCTTGAGGTTTTTAGGCAGGCATAGTATCAACAATTGTCATCTTTGAGCCAAATGCTGCGCCACGATCCCCGAGACTATCAAATTCTGTTTCTCTCGCTCTTCCTCGTCTTAGGAATCGGCACAAGGGACTGGACACTACGACCTGACTTAATTTTGGTTGTAACAATGACCTGCCTACTAACTCAGTGGGTAGCGATATCCATCTGGTCCAACCCCCATGAAACAATTCTTAATCGGCTCACCAGAAAACAAAATTTCTCTAATGAAGTTGATGTTAATTTAGCAAGCTTTCCTCAGCTAAATTCAATAAAAAGTGCTATAATTACCAGCCTTGGATTAAGTCTACTATTGAGGGCTGACCATTACACCACAATGGTTTTGGCAGGCTTCCTGGCGATTTTAAGTAAATTTCTATTTCAAGTTGAGGGCAAGCATTTTTTTAATCCGGCGAATTTTGGCATCATGGCTGCTCTCATCTTGACGAATGATGCTTGGGTTTCGCCGGGGCAGTGGGGTGATGATGGCTGGTATGCACTGTTGTTCGCAGGCACCGGCGGCATGGTCTTGAAACGGGTAGGTCGCTGGGACACAACAGCAGCTTTTTTGGGTGTATACACCCTACTGGAAGCACTTCGCAATATTTGGCTGGGTTGGACGTGGGATGTTTTTTGCCATCGGTTGATGAGTGGCTCATTATTGCTATTTGCCCTATTTATGCTGACAGACCCTCGCTCAATTCCTAATGCACGGAGTAGTCGGTTACTTTGGGCGGGGTGCATTGCTGTTCTCACGTTCATTTTACGCAATTATTTTTTCGTTTCCACAGCCGTTTTCTGGGCTTTGTTTGCTCTTTCACCCTTAAGTGTGCTTTTGGATTTTCTCTGGTCAGCCCCTAGGTTTTCCTGGTCATTTGTCAGTGGTAAAGAACAACCAACAACTAACAATTAACTATTAAGCAGGTTGGTGGAAATAAACCTTGTTGGTTTTAGTGATTGGGGATTAGGGATTAGGGACTAGAGATTAGGAATTAGCGATTAGGAATCCTTGCCCAGACGCCAGTGCCTAGTTTCCAAAACGACTTTTTGTGTTTAATTACGGCTAACTGCTTAACTACTGACAAAAAGGAACTTCTCATGAAGCCATTTCGTTGTTTAATTACCTTATTACTAGCCATTATTGCGGTTGTTTGCTTTGCTCCTACAGCCTGGGCATTTTGTGGTTTTTATGTCGCCAAAGCTGATACGAAGCTTTACAATCAGGCTTCTCAAGTCGTGATTGCTCGTAATGGCGATCGCACGATTCTCACAATGGCGAACGATTATCAAGGAGATGTCAAAGATTTTGCGATCGTTGTCCCTGTACCTGTTGTTCTCCAAAAAGACCAAGTACACGTAGGCGACCCTCAGATTATTGAACGGCTTGATGCCTTCAGTGCGCCCCGACTAGTGGAATATTTTGACCCAGACCCCTGTATGCCTTCCACTAGCGCTGGAGGTACGCGTAGTCCCTTACGCTTCAAAGTCCCAGCTATAGGGGCTGCCGTAGATGAGAGTGCCTTGGGCGTCACGGTAGAAGCCCAGTTCTCTGTGGGGGAATATGACATCGTTATCCTCAGTGCTAAGGAATCTAATGGTCTAGAAACCTGGCTCAACCGCAACGGTTACCGAATTCCACGGGGGGCGAATCAACTCCTTCGACCTTACATCCAGCAAAACATGAAATTCTTCGTTGCTAAGGTCAATCTAGAAGAATTTGAAAAAGCTGGCTACCAATTTCTGCGACCCCTCCAGATGGCCTACGAATCTCCCCGATTTATGCTGCCGATTCGCTTAGGCATGATGAATGCGGAAACTGAACAAGATTTGATTGTCTATGTCTTGTCGCCTAAAGGTCAAGCGGAGATTACCAACTACCGCACAGTAAATGTTTCCTCAGATGCAGAACTCCCAGTCTTTGTCAAGGATGAGTTTGCAGATTTCTACAAGGCAATGTTTCAAACAGCCTACACCCGTGAAGAGAAAAAGGTTGCCTTTCTCGAATATGCCTGGAACATGGGTAGCTGTGACCCTTGTTCGGCTGAACCATTGAATCCAGAAGAACTCAAGAAAGCGGGTGT
>DATNQP010000378.1:0-2722 GCA_036703965.1 Leptolyngbyaceae cyanobacterium | reverse complement strand
GCAGATCGCAAACATCAGGAGCAACTAATCAAAACAATTGTTACGTCTCGTACATCATTCAATCCCTTAAGCATTATGAAGACTGAAACTCTAGAACTTCAATCAGATGACCAGGAAGCTTGGTATAGCCAAGGTACAGTGCTAGCTAACTTAGGTCGCTACGAGGAAGCGCTTGCCAGCGTTGACCAAGCTTTGGCAAAGCAACCAGGCAATCACAAAGCTTGGATCTTCCGAGGAACTGTGCTGACTGATATGGAGCGCTACAATGCAGCAATCACCAGTTTTGATCAAGCCCTGAAAATCCAACCCAATGACAAAACAGCTTGGCTCTTCCGAGGCGTGGCGTTACATCACCTAGGCGACTACAAACAAGCTTACGCTAGCTATGACATAGTTCTGGAAACTCAGAGGCAGCGAGTCTGGCAAAAACGGATTCAGATGTTGAAGCACTTTTTGAATATCAAGCGCTTTATTGCCAGAATTCTAGATCGCGAGATTAGCCGTCGTACTGACAACTCTGTTCCTTTACAGTTGAAAGCTCGAACCTGAAACCCTCAAGGGATGATGCCAATTTCATCACTTTTTTTTTGGAAGTGCCTAGCTACTCAATCTACCGAACTGCTTTAACACACTCAGAACGCTGTATAAATCATTCCCACGGTTGCGGAGTTCAAACACATCAGATAAGGCATATTGCGGTGTTTGTCCTTTGACTAATTTGATGAAGATGAAACTTCCGCCAGTGGTAATCATGCCAAAGCCAGGTTTTTCCGGGTGAGGACTTGCCAACATATATGCAAGGATTTGTGCCAGTCCTTCTTCTATCGAGAAAGCAGCTTTCTTGGACTCGATAACCATTAGCCAAAGCTGTTCTCTTAAAACCAAGACATCAATCTGCCCCTTAATGATGACTCCTTCATCTTCCTCGGAGATTTCCACCGACTTTTCTGATTTGACGTGAAAAGGAGATTGATAAAAGTCAGCTAAATCTAACAGGGGCGATAGCACCACCATTTTGACAGTATTTTCTAACAAAGGGGGGTATTTAATTAAATTGAAATAATTCGCCTTAACTCGGTCGAGTCGTTGCTTTTCAACATCAGTGATTTCAGGTAAGTTATCTTGCCACTCACTGAAAAACTGGTCATTTTCAACGAGCTTAAGTCCAAATATTGTTTCTAATTCGTACAGGCTAATATCTTTAGCTTGAATTGCTTGAACCATAACCTTTTGCGCCCAGCTTCCTACTTCAATGAAAGTGATTCAACGAATTTGAGGTTACGCTTCAAACGTCCATTCCTGACTCCCAATCCGAATTACATTTCCCGGAGTAAGCCAGATGGGTTGATTAGGGGCAAGCCGCTGTCCGCCAACGAACGTGCCATTAGAACTGCTTAGATCTGTTAGCTGGTATCGGACTTTACCTTGAGGGTCAGTAAAGTGAACAATTAGGGCATGGTTGCGCGAACAGAGAGAATCTTCAAGGACGAGGGTGTTGCTGGGTTCGCGTCCAATGGTGAAGGGCGTCACTGACAAAAAGACGATCGCACCCGATGAGCGGTGTACTAGACGAGCGATCGCATTTTCCCCAACATCCGTAGCCAACACAGTAGGGGCAAGCACTGGAGTATCTCGAACGGGTGGCAAATTGGCTTGAACGGGTGATTGCCCTTCAATCGCAACAGTAGTTGCTTCCAGAGTAGCGCCAAGGGCTGGATCACTTGCATTAGGGTCACGACCAGAAATCAGGTTTACCTGCTGCACAGGTGCTGACGCAACCTCCGGACGACCAGCGCTGGCAATCTGCATTTTCAACGTCGCTTCGTGTTCTGCTTCCTGCCTAGCGCTCATCCCCTCAACCTGACGAATTATCCCGCGAGTCTGAGGGAAGCTGATGTCACTCACCCGCACATCCTCCAGTGCAAAGCCCAAGCCATAGGAAACTTCAGCATGGTCAAGTATGTACTGACGGATGTGTACTCGTCCCTGAGTGGTCAACTGTTCGACATGCAGTTGACCAATTGCCACCCCCAGACCATCTTTGACCGCACTAGTTAAGGCAGCAATTGGGTCAGATAATTCCAATGCTACCCGTTTGGCATCCACAACCTGGTACATCACGTTGAGAGAGACATTAACCAGATACTGGTCGCGGGATAAAAAATCCCCTTGAGAGACAATCTCCAAGTTCCGAACCTTACTGTCTACCAGAATCAGTTGGCATTGTTCCAGCAAGGGTAGGGCGAAGCTGAAATGACGCCCCGGAACTAATGTCCGCACAACCCGACCATTTTTGACAAGTAGACCCGTATAGCCTGCTCCGATGAAGTCCATGCTCCACCCGACCCAGCGCTCCGGGTTCAGTGTTTGGATGAGAGGGGAAGAGTTGGCAGACATCAGACTATATCCAGAGGAGTAATGGGGTAGAGGTCACCCTTTAACACTAGCAAAGCTTGGCTTAGAGCGGTTTTAGTACAGGTTCCGGGCTAGCTGTGGTTCGCTTCGCTCAGGCGATCACCGGAGAAGACGCGGAGACGCGGAGACACGGGGACGCGGAGAGTCCCCAAACGAACCGTGTGACGCGGGACATGAAGCGCCGAATGGCGTGAATGTCCAAGGGTTTTTACGCCCCGTCCAAATCTTTGATTTGGTCGCCTCAAATCAGGCGGGGTCTCAATCCCTGTCTGATTTGGGTGCTTCGACAATGCTCAGCAGCCATCCC
>DATNQP010000377.1:0-2193 GCA_036703965.1 Leptolyngbyaceae cyanobacterium | reverse complement strand
GAAGGACAGATCTACTACTTAGAGGATTCTCAGAAATATTTAATTGCAGTGGATGATTTACAGGAGTTTGGCTACCGAGTGGTAAGTAATGGTGGAATTAAGAAGATTTGCAAGGTTCGCTTGTAGAAGAACTATCCTTTTAATTTCTCACAGCTTTATCAAGTAGTTTCCTAGGTCGGGAAATACCGCTTTCAATAATAGAGCTTCATCAATTGTTGAATTTTTAGCAAAGTTTACTCGTGAGTCGTACCATCAGGCATAATCGCGCCAGTAAGCTTGGCTTTATCCAAAATTGCGCCATCTAAATTGGCATCTTTCAAATTGGCTTTTTCTAAGTTTGCCTCACTCAAGTCAGCCGCTCGAAGATTTGCTGAGGTCAAGTTAGCTCCACTTACTCCCTTCCCGCTATAAGATTGGGCAAAGTGGAGAGAGGGAACTATGAATCGAACGCAAGCCCTTCAGGAGAAGCCCTTAGACACTGACCAGTGGCAATTGTACTACCGCTATCAGCAACAGTACATTCGCAAGCGTTTAGATGCCATCAAACTCCTCAAGCAAGGCAACAGTCGTTTCCAGGTTTGCCAGGAAGTAGGATGTAGTTACGACACGCTCACAAGTTGGATTGACAAATATCTCAGTGAGGGACTCAAAGGATTGCTAAGGGTGATTACCCATCACAAGCCTGGACGCCTTAACCGAGAGCAGCAACAGCAAATTAAGGCAATGGTACTTGAGCAACGCCCTACTGACTATGGGATTGACCGACAGATGTGGACAGGGGCAATTTTGTCGGAGGTGATAGCTCAACGTTGGCAAGTCCGCTTGAAAGACTCCCGCATTTACGAGCTTTTAGCAGAGCTGGGCTTGTCCTATCAACGCGCACATCGGGACTATGCCAATGCCAATCGTCAAGCGCAACAACAATGGGTGGAGACTGTAAAAAAAAACTTCAGCACCAGCCAGCCGAGGAGAAGATAGTGTTCTTTGACGAGTTCGCCGTCTATGATCGCCCCAGTTTGTTCTATGGTTGGGCAGAGCGCAACACTCGTCCAGAGGTCAACAGTGACGAGAGTACCAGGCACAAACTCAATGGCTTCTTGTGCGTGGACGCTCTGACAGGTGAAGAGTTTTTCCGGCTCAGTCCCCATGCTAAAACCGAGGATATTTCCTTGTACTTGGCAGAGTTGTGTCTGGAGTGTGTAGAGTTGGGCGTCAGCAAGTTGTGTATCATTCTGGATAACAACCCCACTCATCAACAAAAGATGCGGCTTCAGTTGGCGACCCATTTGCAGCAGATGGGATTAGCTCAGGAGATAACGCTGGAATTTCTCTATATGCCACCTTATTCACCCAAGCTGAACTTGGTGGAGTATATAATTCATTTACTGCGCTTGCGCTTCCTGCATCATTTGCCTTTAGGCACCACTTTGGTACAGATTGAGCAACAATTAGAGCAGTTCTTACAATCCCATCAGTTTCTTGGTTCTCAACAAGTACGTAAGACACTGAACTTTATCTTTTCGCTAGTTGCCTAATCTTTTAGTACAACGGCAGTAGACTCCGTCAACTGCTCTATGAGCAAGAAGTTGAGCAGCACCTGTGATGGGTGGATAATCCGTTTGAGCATGAAGTCGCTTCCGGGGCAACAGTTGCCGTTCCTGCCCAGATTGACTCAGGAGTGATTGCTTTTTTGCGATAGCGAAGCGCTGCTGCGAAGCGCAGATCGCCCAAAATCTATCAGTGTCCAGTACTGGCTGTTGGTGATGCCGATCGTACAATTTCTGCCACTGGTCAGTGTCCTAGGGCTTCTCCTGAAGGGCTTGCGTTCGATTCGTAGTTCCCTCTCTCCACTTTGCCTAATCTTATAGCGGGAGGGGAATAATTAGTTACTGTAAAGCACGTTTAGGGCGAACGATGGGAATTGAACCCACGAATGGTGGTACCACAAACCACTGCCTTAACCATTTGGCTACGCTCGCCATCCGAGTTCCTAATATAACATCTGGTTTGTTGGTTAATCAACTTTCTCTTTTCAATTAACAGGGAACTCTAGTCTCAGACGGTGTAGTCATAGCGAATAGATGGTTTACTAAGTAGCATGAAGGTTTTACAGGTTGTTACAGCGGTTGGTGGGGCTGCTCTGGTGGCGTTAGGAGCATCGATGGCACTGACAAATCCTGGTCAGGATACCTA
>DATNQP010000376.1:0-6365 GCA_036703965.1 Leptolyngbyaceae cyanobacterium | reverse complement strand
GGTGTCTGAGTTTCTCGCAGTTTTGCTGCCAAGTCGGGGGCGGGTAAGTAGGCGCGATCGCATAACTGCCTCGGCTGGGCATTTAGGATGTTGTAGAGAATAATATGCCCTAAATTGGAAGCGCCGACTTCGTAGATTTCCGGATAGGTTAATACCCACCGCACCTGTGCTGCTTCCCAAGGTTTGTGTACCGCTCCTAACTCGTTACCCAGGTAACGCGCTGGTCCGGTTATGTCTTTTGTAAGTATTTCTTCGACGGCGAGCGCCATGAACACCTTCCCTACTGCTTTGCTTAAAGCTTACCCTTAGCACTCATCCATCTTACTGGAGGTTCTCAAGGGCGAGCGTCGCCGCCTAGGGAATTGATAGGAAGGTGAATTTTGTAGGATGAAATATCTCCAAATGCTACGCAACGAGCCTAACAGCATCTACATTTCGTACCGCTAGCTCTTGCGAAGCCACTACGCTAACGCTTTGCTTCATCGTTGCGTTAAAGGCATCACTGCTTTCAAAAATCTCAAATGCGCCATCTAGCTGAGTCAGTTCAAAAATAATGCGAATCGACGGTGCTATGCCGCAAAGACTAAAGCGTCGCTTCAGACTTTGAGCTAGACTCCAAGCTGAAACCAATGCCATTAAACCAGCACTATCGAGAGATTCTACCCGGTGCATGTCAACCAAAACCGCATGCTGTGCTGACGTTATGGCTCTTGCCAGCTGACGCTGAAGTTCAACAGCATTAGAGGCGTTGACATGACCAGAAGGCTGAATGATTGTTAATTGGGCATCCATGATAGCGATCGCCATTTTTCACTCCTCACGTTGGTTAGTAATAAGCTTTAGAGAGAATATACTGAAAGATAATCTGTAACTTCTCAAGCTAGCCACTTCCTAGGACGGATTTTACTGAATCTTCATCAAGTGGTTCTGCTTTCTTAAAGTTTTACGTGAATTTCTCTAAAAAGATGTGTAGCTGTATACTGAAGTACTTTAATTTTTAGAGTTAGATATTATAAATAAATTTTATGTAAGCTATTAAGGACACGCAGGAACAAGCAGTAAAAAGCCAGGATAATTCTCAAAAATCCCGGTTTAAATAACAATCGCTATTTAAGAAAAATTACTACTCCATTGTTCTAGGGGCAGCAAGAGCTACCTTGATAGGAAAAGCTATTTTTTAATTCAAGGTATAACAATAGGTAAGGTTGACCTAGTTGCTGCAACGCCACCTTTTAAACGCAATTGGAAAAATTAAAAACAATCTAGACTTAAAAAGTGGTGATTTAGATCACTTAAATTCTAAGATTTCAATCACGCTAAACCCGATAAACTCCACAGAAAATAGGTAGGTATGGAGTTCTACGCAAATGCTTGTGAAAACTACATACGTTATTCGTCGTCTGGTAGAAAAAGCCCTTTATATTCGGCAACTAACTCCTGATATAGAGAACGAAATCAACTATGAACTGACTCGCATGGGTCACATCTCGGATGCTGATTACGAGGCACTTGAATTATTAATGTCTGAGATGGATGCGGGTCGGATTCAGTTAGTTCCTAACATCTAGACAAACGCTGAGGAGCGAATACTGCCTGCAAGGATTCGAGAGTTGTGGGAGGTTGAAAGGTTTCAATCAATAGTTACTAGCTATTCCCCAATCTCTAACCTTCCAACCTGGTAAACTGTGCTATGGTTCGTCAACTTGCTCACCAAGTCGTTGTCAACTCCTCATGCAGTTTGCCAAACGTTTAGAAAAAATTCCACCGTATCTATTTGCCGAAATTAACCGCAAGCGGGATGAACTCCTTGCCCAAGGGGTTGACATCATCAATATGGGAGTCGGTGACCCAGACGGTCCGACACCTGCTCATATTATGCAGGCAATGCACGAGGCGATTGACGATCCCTCAACCCACAACTATCCACCCTATCAGGGAACAAAAGAGTTCCGAAAAGCGGCGGCTGAGTGGATGGAGCGTCGATTTGGTGTTACAGGCTTAAATACAGAGACTGAGATCGTTTCTTCAATTGGCTCAAAAGAAGCCATCCACAATACCTTCCTGGCTTTTGTAGAACCAGGTGACTACACCCTGATTGCCGAACCCGGTTACCCAGTGTATCGCACTTCGACAATTTTCGCGGGTGGTGAACCTTATACCATGCCTCTAAAGGCTGAAAATAATTTCTTGCCCAATCTGAAGGCTATTCCTCAAGAGGTTGCTCAAAAGGCGAAGTTGCTGTGGATCAACTATCCTAATAATCCTACTGGGGCATTAGCAACGCTGGAATTTTTTGAAGAGTTGGTTGACTACTGCCGCCAATACGATATTTTACTGTGCCATGACCACGCATACTCAGAAATGGCTTACGACGGCTACAAGCCGCCGAGTGTGCTGCAAGTCGAAGGGGCTAAAGACGTCGCCATAGAATTTCACAGCCTGTCTAAGTCGTATAACATGACAGGTTGGCGGATTGGTTTCGTGGCGGGCAATAGCCTAGGCATCAAGGGATTGAGTCAAGTAAAAACTAACGTGGATTCTGGGGTATTTAAGGCAATTCAACGGGCTGCGATCGCTGGTTTCCAAACCACCCAAGAAGAACTCCAAGAGGTGATGTCAGTTTACCAAAACCGGCGAAACATTATTATCGAAGGACTCCAGTCATTAGGATGGCCGATTGAAGCACCCAAGGCAACGCTATATGCCTGGGTACCCGTGCCTAAGGGTTATTCATCACAAGAATTTGTCACTCTGCTGTTGGACAAATGTGGTATAATAGCTCCTCCTGGTAACGGCTATGGTGCAGCCGGGGAAGGCTTCTTCCGAATTGCCCTGACGGTGCCTGAAGAGAAGATGCACGCGGCGATTCAACGTATGAAAGACGCTGGAATTGGCTACGAGCCTTAAAAGGCACTCTTATAAGCTTGCCAAACCTCACGAACGAAATAGCTCAGTTGCTGGTGAGCATCTGAAGTGTTTGCCAATTGAGCCTCTGGGTCATCCAGCTGAACCAACAGAGGAATCACCTCCGTATCCAAGGCAGGTCGGAATAAACTGGCAGGCCAGACTAAATCGGCACCTAGACGCAAATCATACAACGTGATCTGTTCAGGTAATGCTACCGCCAGCGAGTCATTACCCACATCTGCTACTGCCAGCATCAAAGGACGCACCCAACAAACCTGCCGTGAGGCTACAACTTCAATAATTTCGGCATATAAACGAGTGTTTTCATGCTCTAAACAAACAATCTGGCGAGGCTGGAACTTGTAGGCCGAACCGATTGATACTTGCTTCACTATCGAAAGAATAAAGATCTAGATCAGCTGATTATTCTATTGTAAGGAGTCAGTGACAATTCAACAGGGCGATCTACTGTTGGCAAAACGCATCTCCACTGAGTCAACACGCCAAAGCCCTATCGTAATTGTCACGAATCACCTTCTCATTAACAGAAACCGACACCCGCTCTTAGGTAGCAGCTGCCTGAGCCTCTTGGTCAACTAGCTCTCGGAACTGAATAACATCTTGACGGGGGTCGGCATGGCTGACTTGGACTTCCAAGCGATCGCCTAGTGATACGGTTCGCTTGAAACGCATCACCAACTCCAGACCTAAATCTTCTAAGAGAATCAGTCCCAAGTTGTCGTGTTCTCGCAGCCAGCGCAGCACTAACGCCTGCCAGACTTGCTGAGGATGACGCCGCAAATATTCCAATCCCCAATAACGATTAGTCTGACGTTCTACCATAGTTGCTTCATAAGCCGCTGTGGTGACACTCAGCATCGTTTCTTGCAGGTGTTCAGTAGCAAAAGGTAGTGGGTCCCCTCGGAGATGCGCTTTGAGCTGAAAATGACTCAGTAAGTCTGTGTAGCGGCGGATCGGAGACGTGACCTGGGTATACGTTTCCAATCCCAAACCCGCATGTCGCAGCGGTGTAATGCTCATTTCACTTCGGGGCATACACCGGCGCATTGCACAAAACCGGACAGGGCCTGCTGGCAATTGCACCAGTTCTTCTTCGGAAGGGAGTTCCGGCTGAGGCTGTCCCCGAAAGGGTAGCGGAATTTGATGCGTTTGACCATAGCGCCCTGCCACTTCACCGGCAAGAATCATCATTTCTGCCACTAACTGGCGCGATCGCGAATCGTCTAAAACATCAATGAGGATTTCTCCATCCTCACGAACCTTGATCACCGCCTCTGGCATATGGATAGCAATTGCGCCCTGAGACTTGCGCCACTCCTCCCGGCGAATAGCCCAGGTTGCGATCGCCGCGATTTCCGGTTCTGCGCTTACCCCTAGCTCCAACATCTCATCGACATCTTCGTAGGTCAGTCTATAGGTTGGCTTAATCAGGCTGGCATGAATGCTGTAGTCTTGGACGTTACCCATTTCATCCAAGACAATGCCAAAACTCAGGGCTGGACAAACTTTCCCTTGAACCAAACTCATCGGTCCCGTTGCTAGTTCCGGCGGGAACATGGGAATCATTCCTGTCGGTAGGTACAGCGTGGTGCTGCGCCGTCGAGCTTCCAGGTCAAGGTCATCCCCTGGTATCACTAAGCGTGTTGGGTCAGCAATGTGAATCCAGAGGCGCTGACGTGTATCCTCAAGAATTTCTAAACTTAAACCGTCATCGATTTCTTGGGTACTTTCGTCATCAATGGTGTAAACCTTCAGATGAGTCAAGTCCAAGCGGTCTGTATCCGGGTCGGGAGGCGGAGAGTCCAGGCATTGCTGCGCCACTTCAAGCACCTCACGACGAAAGTGGATAGGGATTTGGCTACGCCGCAAAAATAAATTCTCGTGAGGACTCCACAAACCCAATTCCACCAACAAATCGAAGGCACTTTGAGCGGTTTGAGGGCGTCCGAGAGCTGCCAGAATTTCCTGGGCAACACGAGAAGCGTTTTCTGGATGGAGAACGAATCTTTCTAAGAGATCAAGGCGAGAGCGATCGCTATCTTGCCACTCGACTGCAACCCCGGTAAGGCGCTGCTGTAGGCGAGTAAAAAATTCTTGTTGCTCCCGCAGTTTTGATTCTTCGGTTGAGCGTTGATGTTTGATTTCCGCGACCATAGCCGCAGAACGGGGTTCATAGCTCTCTGCCTTTTGTTTGAAGTAGATTTTGTCTTCAGATAGTAGGCAGTAAGCCGCATAGCACAGGGGCGGACTTTGGTCAGAAAATAAAAGCTGCGCCATTCCGGCATAGGTCACTGCCTCCCCATCTTCGACTAGCAATTCCCAGGCGACTTCCAGACTTGAAGGGTCTAGATAAGGCTGTACTTCTTTGAGAAAGCTAGGAATTTCTGATGGTTTAAAGGTGCAACCCGTCACTTCGTAGGTGACTTGCCTGGGATGAAGCGTGTGAGATTGACCGCGCTCGTCTATGACAATCCAATGCTTTTTGCCCTCTGGACGGTCTGCAACAGCGAGGCGGCGCTCTCCTTGCAGGCGAAATTCAATCAGTGTTCCCTTTTCCACCCGTTTCGCTAATCCCGGTAGCGTTTTTTTAAATAACTTATTCCCAGTCTATCTGCTGACTGGATTCAATGCCAAAGCTAGCAGACGGGGTATCGAAACACGAATGACAAATTGAAGTGATTCGTAATTTGTAATTCGTTGACACCACCGCTCTTGCTTGAGCTTGCTCTGTAGCTGTAATTTTTGCTTATCCTTCTTTATTAACGAAGGGTAGCAACGCTATCAGGCGGGCTCGCTTAATTGCTGTGGTCAAGTATCGTTGTTGTTTAGCCGTCAGACCTGTAATGCGGCGCGGCAGAATCTTCCCCCGTTCTGTAATGAACTTGCGGAGCAGATCGATATCTTTGTAGTCAATTGGGTCTTCAGGTTTGATGGGAGAAAGACGTTTACGAAAGTAAGCCATGAGCAGTTGTTAGTTGTTAGTTGTTAGTTTTTGGTTGTTGCTTAGGTTGGCAACGATACCTCATTAGTCATTAAGTTGAACGTTAAAGGTTAGTAAGGTTAAGCTTTCAACGTTCAACCCGCAAATTTTCAACCCCGCTTCGGATTAATGACGAATGACTAAAGCTACTTGATTTCCTTGTGGACTGTGTGTTTGTTGCAGTGGGTGCAGAACTTCTTTAGTTCTAGACGTGCCGTCGTGTTGCGACGGTTCTTCATGGTTGTATAGCGTGAGACACCAGGCGATCGCTTATCTGGATTGCTGCGACAGTCGGTGCATTCTAAGGTGATAATGATTCGGACACCTTTCTTGCTTGCCATAGTCCTTCTTTTAGAAAATCAAATGATGGAGCACAATTAAACACAAATTTCTATTATTTCATACGGCGGCGCACTTGAGCAAATAATTTTTTCAGACGGATGTCAAGAGAAAAACC
>DATNQP010000375.1:0-3672 GCA_036703965.1 Leptolyngbyaceae cyanobacterium | reverse complement strand
ATCAGTACTTGGGTGCTTCACCCACAAAACAACGACACCCGATGCCAAGCCATTGAAACCATCATTCAACACGCCCTAAAAAAGCAACCCCCTTCCAGCATTAGGAGGGCAGGACGCTAGCGCGTCTCGCTTCGCTAATATGACTTACTTACAACGGCTGCATCCCTGGTGCATCATTCGCCCCTTCCCTGATATGCGATCGCTCATCGTCGGGCGCTTTCGCCGCCGAGTTGACGCCGAGGGGCATCTACGAATCCTCAAGCAAATGATGCCCAGTATTCCCTTTGAAATTGTTTTTGACGTAGTGCCAGATAACCCAGACGATTAGATCCCCCCAACCCCCCTTAAAAAGGGGGGCTAAGAGTATTTTTCGCGGTGAAACCAACAATGAAGTAACCTTTGGTTTCCGCTTTTTTAAGGGAGGCTAACAGTATTTTCCCCCCTTTTTAAGGGGGGCTAGGGGGGATCTAAACTCTCGCAACCAAACCGAGAAATGGCATCAAACCACGCTGCACCTACTCCACCACAGCCATGAACGTTCTGCGCCGTCGCATCAACACCGAAACCTTTGTCATCACCCGCAGACAACTCGCCAAATATCTAAAAACTGACCCAAGCAGAGTTTGGCGCTGGGAAAAGTGGAAGCATGTACTTTGGGTGCATATTCAAGGCATTGGCGGCTACTTCATCAGCTATCGCCAGCTAGAGCAGTGGGTAGCCGCTTGCTGCACCTTAATTCGCGCCTGCCGCGACTGGAAAGCACTGAAACTAGTCTGGTCAGCCATTGAGCGAGAAGTTACAAGGTACACAGAAGAAGCGTTCAACCGACTTTGGCAGATTCACGCACAACGACAAGCGCATTTGCATTGTCACAGAACAGGATAAGGCGATCGCTACTCCAATCGACTGTCCTACCCACAATTGATATAGTGAAAGCGCCAAACTCCGGCTTGACCTTCCACTCCACTGGAGAGTCAATAATGGGAAAGCAAAGATATTTTTTGCTCAAGGTCAGATGAAACACTTGATAACGGCACTGGCAATAACTTCCACTCTTCTACTAGCTCAAGGTTGTTCTTCAGGAGAAAGACATTCCTCGGATACCACAAATCCGCACGAAGGTCATTCGATGGAGGGTGAAACACCTGCCTCTACTTCAGCGAATCCTCATGAAGGTCATGCAATGGGTCATCTGGGTCATGGAGAGGAATCAACTGTCGCTCAGGCAAAACTCTCCATTCCAAAAGACATTGCACCCAATCGTCCTGTGCCAGTGGTGATTGATATTCAAGACCCTTCAGGGAAAGCGATCGCAAAGTTTGACACGTTCCAAGAGAAGCTCATGCATCTGATCGTTGTCAGTGACAATCTTCAGTTATTCAGTCATATCCATCCCGTCTATAAGGAGAAGGGACGATTTGAAGTTGAAGCGAGTTTTCCACAACCTGGGAGTTACACTCTTTTTAGTGATTACAAACCCGCTGGGCAAAAAGAACAAGTCTCAGTGTTAAAAGCACAAGTGCCTGGAAACAGCCCATCTGCTCCCCCTATTGACCTGAATTCTACTAAGACTGTTGGTAATACTAAAGCGAAGTTGACATTTTCTCAACCTACCTTAAAAGCGGCACAAGACGTTACTTTGATGTTCGATTTACGAGATGCTTCTACTAATAAACCCCTTACAGATTTGCAGCCTTATTTAGGAGAACAAGGTCATTTAGTTATCCTCAAGCAGTCATCCCCCTTAACACAATCAGACTACATCCATGCCCATGCGGCAAAAAATACGCAAAATGGACAAATTCATTTCATGACTAGTTTTCCTGAGCCTGGAAACTATAAAGTTTGGGGGCAATTCAATCGAAAGGGCAAAATTGTAACAGCCGATTTTTGGGTAAATGTTATTTAACCATCAGCATTCAGCCTCTCCTGATAACCCAACCCTGCGAAGCTTAATTGCTTCATCAATTGCCGCTGCGCCACAGCAGCGGATTACGTTTGCCGAGTACATGGACTTGGTGTTGTATCATCCAGAGCAGGGTTACTACGCCACTGGTGCCGTCAATATTGGCTCAGAGGGTGATTTTTTTACTTCACCCCACCTGGGGAGAGACTTTGGGGAGTTACTTGCTGAGCAGTTTGCCCAAATGTGGGAAATGCTGGGACACCCAACGCCTTTTACTCTTGTGGAAATGGGAGCAGGTCAAGGACTTCTGGCAGCAGATGTCTTACGTTACCTGCACTCCTCGCACCCTGACTGTTTTAATGCCTTAGAGTACATCATTGTTGAGAAGGCAGCAGGACTGATTGCTCAACAAAAGCAGCTATTACAGAGATTAACACTACCAACGAAGGATAATTCCCAGAAGTTACCCTTACGGTGGTCTTCCCTAGAAGAAATACCAGAAAACTCAATCATTGGTTGCTGTTTCTCCAATGAACTGGTGGACGCCTTACCTGTGCATCAATTTGTAATTGAAGAAGGGCAACTGCGGGAAATCTACATTACAACATCCGACGCTGCTAGTAATGAAATTAACTTTGTTGAAGTCATAGATACTCCTTCAACACCTCGACTGAGAGAGTATTTTGACTTAGTAGGGATTGATTTGATGTCGGGTGCCTATGCCGATGGCTACCGCAGCGAGGTCAATTTGGCGGCGTTGGACTGGCTCAGTACCGTCGCCAACCGGCTGAGACAGGGGTTCTTGTTAACCATTGATTATGGCTACCCAGCTGGGCGCTATTACCTTCCATCGCGTTATCAAGGGACGTTGCAGTGTTATTACCGCCACCAGCATCATGACAATCCCTATTTGTATATTGGGCATCAGGATATAACAGCGCATGTAGATTTTACTGCCCTGGAGCGTCAAGGAGAGTTATGCGGCTTGCGGAAGGTAGGTTTCACGCAGCAGGGATTATTTCTAATGGCACTAGGATTAGGCGATCGCATTGCGGCTCTTTCCTCGACTAGTAATGCTCGTAGTCAAGCCATCGCTGAGGCAAAAGACGTGATGACAATCATGCGGCGTCGCGAGTCTCTACACCAACTGATGAACCCAATGGGACTGGGAGGCTTTGGTGTTTTAATTCAGAGTAAGGGGTTAACAGCTGATGAAGAGCAGCAAACCTCCTACGGAGGCGCTGAGGCTCCTAACATCGCTACTACTTCCCTAACGCTTAAAGGTTTGAGTGTGCCGCCGATGTTTTGATGAGCAGTAGTTGCTATTGTGGTGGCGACAACGGCACATACTCAAGGTTCGCATCCCAGAAATAAACGCGATCGCAATATCGAGAGCGGTTTGAACAGACAACTTCTAGAGAAATGTTGCTGGTGCTAGTGACATCCTGCAACATTGACGCTGGTTTTCCGGGAGAAACTTTCTGAGACTGAGCCTTTACCCCATCTATATAAAGATTAACTGTAGCGGCAGGACTACCCTGATCGTTGTCACGCATCCCAAATGATAGTTGTAGATTTTGAAAAATCACTCCTGCCTCATTGGGTTGAAGTTTACAGGTCATTGCCGCGAAGCGATCGCCTGGTCCCATAAACAGCCTCGATGTGTAAAAGGCTTTGCCTACAGAAACATCTTCAGTCCGACGAGCCCAGTTACCGATTCCTGTACTAACACATGGGAGCCTGAGGAGAAAGACAGAACGGGGTGC
>DATNQP010000374.1:0-8467 GCA_036703965.1 Leptolyngbyaceae cyanobacterium | reverse complement strand
GAAAAAAGCCGCCTGTTGTGGTTCTGGCACCTTCAAAGAAGATTCTCAACTGCTGGAAGACACCGTTAATGCCCGCAACATTGCCCTGGCAGAGCAACTGAATCTGCCGCTTTTAACCCATTGCAGCACCTGTCAGGGTGTGATTGGTCATGTAGATGAGCGGTTAAAGGAATTTCAACAGACAGATACCGCCTATGTTGAGCAGATTAATGGATTGCTCAAAAAAGAAGGCTGTTCACCTTATCAAGGTAGTACCGAAGTCAAGCATTTGCTGTGGGCGTTGGTCACAGATTACGGCATGGAAGCCTTAAAAGAACGAGTCACCCGTAAACTGAGTGGGCTAAAGTGTGCCGCGTTCTATGGTTGTTACTTGCTGAGGGCACAGACGACTATCCCCTATGACGACCCTTTTCACCCAGAATCGATGGAGAATGTGTTTCGGACAATTGGGGCTACACCAGTTTATTACCGAGGTCGTACTCAGTGTTGTGGTTGGCCGATTTCTAGCTATGCGCCAACGCAATCGTTCAAGATGGCAGGGGCGCATATTCAGGAAGCGCTTGATGCCGGTGCCGATTGTATGGTGACTCCTTGCCCCTTATGCCATCTTAACCTTGACTCTCGTCAACCTGAGGTAGAGAAGGTAATTGGGCGTAAGCTTGGTTTGCCGGTGCTGCACCTACCTCAGTTGGTTTCCTTAGCACTTGGAATTAGTCCTGATCAACTGGGTTTAGACCGACATATTGTCTCGACACGACCTGTGCTGGAAAAACTGGGAGTTTAGTAATTATCAATTGGTTGGTAGGGGCGGGTTTCCCAGCAATTTCGCTTGCCCACCTAGATATCGATAAACCCGCCCCTACAAAATGTGACATACGTAAAACCAATTGGTATAAGTCCTGACAAATTCAATCCACAGCAACTTAGCTCTGACATTTGTCAGTTAATCAATACTTTTTGCTCAAATTCCTCTCGATTGGCAAATGTTTTAAATACACAGTTCATTTTAGTGAGTTCAAAAATCATCTTGACTTGCTCATTAAGAGAGCAGATAAAGAGTTGATTGCCCCCAGCATGAACAACTCTGAGCGTGGAAATCAAAACCCCTAAACCTGAACTATTCATAAACGTAACATCTTGAAAGTCAACTAAGACAATATCAGCTCCCTTATCGATAACATCGCTAATCTCTCGACGCAATTTATTGGCACTAACACCATTTAAAATACCTGATGGCTGAACAATTTTAACAATAAAATTCATTGTTTTGACTCCTAATAATTTTAATCTGTTATCTGGATTCTAATAAAGCCAGGAATTTCCTAAATTTGCAATCAGGAAGAATAGGATTTGATAATCAACAAGCAATTCCGATTATCCGGTGTTCTTGTATAACTCAAATAATCGGCAATCTGCTGCATAATCTTGACACCCCGACCACTTTCTGCTGTTTCATCTATTTCTTCTGGTAGCTGTTGTAGATGTGCCTCGAAATCAAATGCCGAGCCAGAATCCCAAATCCGAATTTCTAAAGATTGGGTAAAAAATGTAACTTCAATATCAATGGGAGTTTCTGGTGGCAGTTGTTGATGAGCATGGCAAACGGCATTGTCAAAGCCTTCGGCTAAAGCAGTTTTGCACCCTAGCCAAATAGTATTAGGAATTGAGGGTTGCCGTAACTGATCGAACCAAGATAAAACTTGGGCTAAAGCGCTGAGATCTGTAGTGACTTGAAGTTGAAAGGACTGGATAATTGGATTATTTTTTGTAATTTTTAGTACTAGGTTTTTGATTGGCTGGAGAGGGTTAACGAGTTGCGATCGCTCCCGGTTAATGCACTCAGCTTCGTGTTGTAGCAGCGAGGGTTGTAAATCCATCAAATCTAATCTTTGTGTCATCTCGATGAACAATTGATTAGGCTAAACAAGCTTGGCGTTCTATTTGTAAAGCGGCTTTAACTCGTTCGTACTCTGACTCAAGCTGTGCCATAATTGCTCCTGCCCCTCCTGTTGTACCAGAGTTCCCCATCACTTCCAGCTCCTCACAAAGTTTTGAGAAAGTTATAGCACCTAGCGAAGCACTGCTCGACTTCAGGAGGTGAGCCTTTTGTTGTATTGCCCAGGCATCTGTTTGGGAAATAGCTGTGCTAATTTCTTGCAGTAGTAAGGGAGTCTCTTCCAGGTAAATCTCAATCAATTGAGCCAGAAAGACTGAGGCGTTTGACCCCATCGTCTTCCGAAAGGCTTGCAACACCTGAGCATCAATCGCCTCTTTTAGATCTGGGACTGGTGCTAGGTTCTGAAGATGAAGCTGGCATTGGTTCAGGGAGTGGACTAACTCTTCGACCCGGATCGGCTTGCTAATATAGTCGTTCATCCCTGCACGGATGCACTTTTCGCGATCGCCTTGCATAGCATTAGCGGTCATTGCAATAATCCTAGGGCGTGAACCTGGTGGCCATGCCTCACAGATGCGTTGTGTTGCCGTCAACCCGTCCATTTCTGGCATATGTATATCCATGAACACAACATCATAGTGCTGACGGCGTAGGGCTTCAATCACCTCTAATCCATTCCCAGCCACTTCTGCTCGATAGCCCATCCGTTCTAACAATTGCAGAGCTAACTGCTGGTTTACCTTATTGTCCTCGGCTACCAAAATTCGCAGCGGCAGTCGTTCAGCCATTTTTGCGTCAAGGGGCAGTCGTTGAGAGGGCGAGGGCTTCATTTTGATCGGCTGTCCGCCAAAGATGCTCGCTAAAACATTGTAGAGCTGGGATTGTTTAATCGGCTTGTTGAGGAAGGCAGCGAAAACGGTCTCAATGGCTTCGGACGGTATATCTGGCTTGCCCATTGAGGTCAACATTACTAAGGGCAATTGCTGGCAATGGGATTGCTTGCGGATTTCTGTTGCCAGAGTCAGACCATCCATTCCAGGCATCTGCATATCCAGAATCGCGATGTCAAATTTTTCTCCCCGACAGAGCCAATCTAGAGCCTCAGCACCCGACTGGACTGCATGAGTCAGCATGCCCCAAGACTGGGCTTTTCGGGTAAGAATTTGGCGATTCGTGGCATTATCATCCACAATTAGCAGCCGCTTAAGAGCTAACTGAGGCTGGTACGCCACTTGCTCAATCGGTAAGGAGCCAGGAGGTGACTCGACAACCACTGTGAAATAAAAGGTGGAGCCAATGCCCACTTGACTCTCGACCCACATTCTACCGCCCATCATTTCGCACAGGCGTTTGCAAATTACCAGACCCAGCCCCGTACCCCCATACTGGCGAGAGATAGAGGAATCGACCTGACTGAAAGACTTGAACAAGCGGTCTAGCCGGTCTTTTGGGATGCCGATACCACTATCCTTGACGGCAAATTGGATTTCATAGGTAGGCGAGAGGCTTTCTTCTCCTCTACGCCCTTGCCCCTTGCCTGGACGCTCTACTGAAACCATTACTTCCCCTTCATGGGTGAATTTAACGGCATTAGCCAACAAATTAACTAAGATTTGGCGCAACCGGGTGACATCTCCCACAACTATGTTTGGGGTTTGTGGCTCAAATAGATAAGTTAATTCCAATTTTTTCTCTGCCGCCTCTGCTGCAACCAAGTCGAGAGACTCCTCAATACAGGTTCGCAAATCAAAGGGTTGTTCCTCCAACTCCAGCTTGCCGGACTCAATTTTGGAGAAGTCCAAGATATCGTTGATGATAGTAAGTAGCGCATCACCACTACTGCGGATAGTTTCAACAAAGTTTTGTTGCTGGGGCGTCAGCTCTGTGTCGAGTAGTAGTCCGGTCATGCCAATAACAGCATTCATGGGAGTACGGATTTCGTGGCTCATGTTTGCTAGAAATTCGCTCTTCGCCTGAGTCGCGGCTTCTGCTGTCTGTCTGGCTTTCTCTAAGGCAAAATTTTGCACCGTTAATTGTTCTCGTTGGCGGGTTTCTTGCTCTAGGAGGTAAGCCTGAGCTAAGGCAATCCCGACTTGGTCGGCAACGGCTTCGAGTAACTCGATTTCATCTTCACTCCACTGACGGTACGAGTCACACTGTTGAAGTGCAATGATGCCATTGGGTCGTCCCTGATACGAGGTGCGAATAGCCAGCATGGATTTTATTTCCAATTGGCGATACAGAGGTACAGCGGCTTGCAACCGTGGATCTGCGTAGACATTAGGGGTAGCGAGTGCCCGGTCTTGTACTAGCAACTGCTCAACATAGGTGTTGCCAGCAAGAGGGATTTTCACGTTAAGAGCTGATATGTTTCCAGGCTCCAAATACTCAGCTACAAAGGGAACCTCTGGGGTTGCTTCGGCAATATAAGTCTGAATGCCACAGCGATTCACTCGAAATGCCTGACCGATTTGAGTGGCAGTTGTCTGAAAGATTTGTTCGGTGTCTAAGCTTTGGCGAATTTCTTGGGTAATTCCTTTGAGCAGCAAAGCCCGTTGGAATTGCTGCTGGAGCGCAATCTCTGCCTGCTTGCGCTTAGTAATGTCAATGGCTATCCCTAAGATCGCTGGTACTTCTGAACCAGCTACAAAGTAAGGAATTTTTGTGGTTTGAATAATACGAACATTGCCATGGACATCCGTAATAGTTTCTTCAATCATGTGTTGCGGCTGTCCGCTGTTGAGGAGTTGCAAATCATTTTCTCGGAATTTGCGGACTTCTTCTTCTGATTGAGCAAAGTCTTCGTCTTTGTGAGTGAGTAACTCTTCTACTGATGTACCGTAAGCTTCAGCAAGTGCTTTGTTGGCAAGAATAAACTGTCGCTCGTTGTTCTTGGCAAAGATGAAATGGGGTACTAAATCAATCACTTGACGCAGTTTTCTCTCACTCTCTTGTAGAGCGAGTTCTACCCGCTTGCGTTTAGTGATTTCAATGGCTACACCTAAGACGGCTGGCACTTCTGAACCCGCAACAAAAAAAGGAATTTTTGTAGTTTGAAAAATCCGAACATTTCCTTGAGTATCAGTAAAGGGTTCTTCAGGAATATGTTTGGGCTGTCTGCTATTAATCACTACCAAGTCATCTTCTCGAAATTGGCGAGCTTCTTCTTCCGATTTTGTAAAGTCTTCATCCTTGTGAGTGAGTAACTCTTCTACGGTTATTCCATAAGCTTTTGCAATAGTTTTGTTGGCTAAAATATATTGTCCTTCTTTATTCTTGGCAAAAATAAAGTGGGGTATCAAATCAATCACTTGACGCAGTTGTCTTTCACTCTCTTTGACTTGCGCCTCTGCCAATTTGCGATTCGTGATATCTATAAGGGTGCCAGAGGTTCCTGTAATTGTGTTATCAGGAGCCAATGTTAATTGAGCATGTACTTCTATCCAGCGATAACCGCCATCTTTAGTAAGATATCTAACTTCATGCTGACAAGAGTCTTTTTGGCGTTCAATCAGGGGTTGAAAGAGTTCTAAGTTACGTTGGCGATCGTCGGGATGGACATAATTAACAAAGTTTGTACAAATGCTTTCCCCTAAAGTGAACCCAGTAATTTCTGTCCAGGCGGGATTGAGAAATATCCACAAACCAGCGATGTCTGTTTGGAAAATTACTTCTTTAACATTGTCAACAACAGAGCGATAGTTTTCCTCACTATTGCGTAGTGCTGCTTCTGCCCGCTTGAATTCGGTGATATCTCGACCCTCTGGAATTAGTAAAACTACGTTCCCAGACTCGTCTTTGATGGGTTTGAGGGAGAAGTCGATAGTGGCTACTATATCGCCAGCACCAAGAATCTCAAATTGGTCACGAACGAACTCACCAGCAGCAGCGGACGCGATCGCTTTTTGCAGGCGTCTCTGTGTTTGTAGTGAGAGAGTCCACCAAGGCGTCTCCCAAAACGGACGACCAACGACATCTGAATGCTGGAGTCCGCCAAAGTCTAAGGCGGCTTGGTTAGCTTCCAGGAGGGTGCCATCGGGTTTGAGCAGTCCCATAAACTGGAACGCTTGGTCGAAAATGGCGTGGAATAGTCTCTCACTCTCCCGCAGTTTTTCTTCTACCTCCTTGCGTTCGGTAATGTCTTCAACTGAGCCTTCGTAGTAAAGCAGTGTTCCTTGAGAATCGCGCACAGCACGAGCATTTTCCAAAATCCAGATTATGCTGCCGTCTTTGCAATAGATCTGAGCCTCAAACTTGGAGACGGTATCTTGCTCTTGCATCAAGCGACTGAACGTAGTGCGAACATCAGGGTCAACATAAAGTTGCTGTCCGATGTGAGTGATCGATGTTAGTAGTTCTGCCGATGAAGAATAACCATACATCCGAGCTAGTGCCGGATTGGCACTGATATAGCGTCCATCGGGCGTACTCTGATAGATGCCCTCTACGGCATGCTCAAAGATGCTACGGTAATTCGCTTCGGCTTGTCGCAGAGCCTCTTCTGCTCGCTTGCGTTCAGCAATCTCCTGCTGCATCTGTTCATTCGTCTTTGTTAGGGCCGCAGTGCGCTCTTCCACCAGCTCCTCAAGGTTATGGCGGTATTGTGCCAATTCTTCCTCTGCCTGCTTACGCTCGGCAATCTCGCTTTCTAGTCTTCGATTGGCTGCCTCCAGTAGTGTAGAGCAGGGCAGAGCTAGCGCTTTGCGAATTAACGGCACCATGACTACAGCGCCACACAAAGCTGCGACTGCTGTCATAGTTTTGAGTGTGGCTAATAGCCAATAGTTTGGCTGCCATAGCATCCACACTTCCAAGAGATGGCTAGTGCCGCAGGCAATGCTCAAGGTACCGAACAACAGAAAAAGCCAGTTGAAGGGCAAATCTCGTCGTTGGCGGACGAAATAAAGTAGCATCAATGGAATTGAATAATAAGCAAGGGCAATCAGCAAATCTGAGGCGACATGTAGCGCTAGTAGTTTTGGCTCCCTGAAGTAGCACAAGCCCTCAGGTATAAAGGCTAGCTCCAAGTACGAGTGTTTGTGGAGAAGAAACGCTCCTGAACAAAAAAAAACGCTCATGGGGGTCTATCTGTATGGCTGATCAGAGCCGTTGCACTACCTGACGTAGCGCACGAGCCATCATGCGTACCGTAGCCTTCCTTGAGCCTCACGGTGAATGGGAAATTTACTGAAAAGTTGTCTCCTAAGTCGATGCTTAGAGCGAGTATTTACGGTTGATAATTATCAGGATTCATGCTAGGGATTGTTGGGCGTGACGAGATAACGTTCCAGCTAAGTAAAAACTCCTACAACAATATTTTATATAACCTTCTTTCCAAAGTTAGAAGTTTAGTCAAGGCAAGACTTATATAAGAGGAGGCAGTGTGCAATAGATGGTTTTGAGAAATGTGCGAACCAACATTCAAAGCTCAACACATAAGAGACCCTGAACAACTAATCATAGAAATAGAAACCTTAATATCCAGAATTAGGCTATTGAGAATCGATATTGCCTCATATTTAATCATAAATGCTCAAAAATTTGACGAAAAAAAGCCCTCTAAGGATTACGAGTCTTTTTGGGATTCATAAATAATGAAATGATTGGATTCCGAGAATCCCGTTATTTCGCTGAGCAAGCAGAATCTAATTGCACTCAGGACTAAGCAACCGAGTGAACTCGCTTTTAACGAGACCATAACACTCGCAGGCAGTTGCTTCCAATTTGGGCCGATCAAGGATGGTAATTTTGCCACGGGTGTAGCGAATCATTCCTGCCTGACTGAGGACACCAGCCGCCTCCGAAACACCAGCGCGTCTTGTGCCTAACATCTGGCCTATAAATTCGTGAGTCAGCGGGAATTCATCTTTTTGCATCCGGTCATGGACGGAAAGCAACCAACGGGCGAGTCGCCCCTCTATCATATGAAGACGGTTGCAAGCCGCCAATTGGCTTATCTGGGTGTGTAACGCTTGCATGTAGCGTAGCAGCAGGGTTTGCAGTTGATCACCCCGATCAAACTCGATTTTAAGCAGGCTTGCCTTCATCCGACTGCCAGAATCTGCAATCTGCACAAACGCTCTTGTGGTCGTGGTGTCACCTCCCCAAATTACGGGAAGACCCACCATTCCTTCATTACCCACCAACCCAACTTCTACTGTTGAGCCGTCTTCCATCAGGGAAACTAAAGAAACTAATGCCTGATGAGGAAAATAGACGTGTGTGATTGGTTGACCAGGCTCGTAGATGACTTTGTGGAGTGGGAGGGATACCAGCTCTAGGTTAGGAACAAGGCGCTGGTACTCGGTTTCAGACAGAGCAGCGAGTAACTGATTCTGCCGTGGTTCGCAGCCTTTGGATATAGACACTGGGATTCTCCTTGATCCCACATTCCGCAGCTTGGACTTGCTCCTAAGGTATTTTTGACGACGTTAAGCTGTTCGGCATTTAAATAGGGTATAATAGAAATTTTAATTTAGCCAAATTAAGGCGGCAATGCCAGCAAAGAATCATCTCAATTCCGAGCAACTAGAGAAACTGCAAAAAGCCTTAAAAGAGGAAGAGAATGGA
>DATNQP010000373.1:0-4469 GCA_036703965.1 Leptolyngbyaceae cyanobacterium | reverse complement strand
GTATAGAGAAGATGGATGACTCAAATAGGCAAAAATCATCTTATGCAAAGGCTTATTCGAGCCTCACTGCTGCTGTTAACAGTTTTCGCTATCACCGTCGGTATTCTCGTTAGCTGGGGATGGTTTGCCATGATTCAGATGCCAGGAGAAAGCTACCGGGGACAGTTGCCAGCCTTGACCACCAAGGAAATGGCGCTGTTGGATGCCCTTCAACGGGATGTAGAGAAGCTATCCCGTGAGATTGGAGAACGAAACTACCGGCACTACGAGGGTTTAATGGCGGCGACTGATTTCCTCAGAACCTCCTTGGCTATTGCTGGATACCAAGTCCAACAACAGGAGTATGCGATCGCCAACCAGACCTACTACAATCTCGAAGTTGAGATTAAAGGTTCTGACCGTGCCGATGAGATTGTGATCATCGGTGGTCATTATGACTCGGTATTTGGCACACCTGGTGCCAACGACAATGCCACTGGCGCTGCTGCCACTTTGGAGCTGGCACGTCTATTTGCTGGCAAAAAGCCTAAAAGAACTCTACGCTTTGTTGAGTTTGTCAACGAAGAACCCCCCTTTTTCTTTTCAGAAGATATGGGCAGTCTAGTCTATGCCAAACGCTGCAAGGCTCGCTCTGAAAATGTCGTCGCCATGCTCAGTCTGGAAACGATGGGCTACTACTCCTCTAAGATCGGTAGTCAGAAATATCCTTTACCGCAGCTATCCTCCGTCTACCCGCTACAGGGCAACTTCATCAGCTTCATTGGGAATGTCGCTTCTGGGTCATTGGTTAGAGATGTTGTTGGTTCATTCCGTCGCCATACACAATTCCCTTCTGAGGGTGCTGCTCTGCCTGGTGAGATTTCTGGCGTTGGCTGGTCAGACCAGTGGTCGTTTTGGCAGCAGGGCTATCAGGCTATGATGGTCACTGATACCGCACCTTTCCGTTATCCTTACTACCATACAGCTGAGGATACGCCTGACAAGGTAAACTATGACCACTTGGCACGGGTGGTTGCAGGTTTGGAGCATGCGATCGCTGACCTATCAGGATTGAACTAGGGCAGGGGTTCTGCTACGACCTTAAACTAGTTAAAAAAGATTAGAGGTATCAAAAAAGCGCTTCATGTGGTTGAAGTATGGCGTTAGCATAGATAACGCTCTAGTTTCTATTGAAGAGGTTCCGAGTGGTAAGACCGCTCTAACTTGCCTATACTGCGGCGGTGGGTTAACGGCGAAGAAAGGTAGAGTTAAAGAGCATCATTTTGCTCATACGGAGACTAGCTGCAAACCTGTTGCTAACCACCAAATCCCGACGCTACCGCTGTACGACAATTTCAACATCGAGCTGTCGGGTAAGGAACTGGAAGAATTAAAAGTATTTTGGAAAAACTATGGAGCTAGTAACTACGAAATTTGTGTAAAACCTTCTTTGAGATTAATTTTATCTAGATTGCTGGCTTGGAACGAGCGTGGCTTCTATGAATTTACCAATTTGGGGAAAATTCCAGTAGGATCACTGTCATTAGCACTTTTTAACGAAGTGCAGGAACCCCTGCTATTGGAAAAATTATCTAAATTAGAGCAGGCAGCCGAACGAGCGAAACTTATAAATTCTCGACATTTGAACGAACGAATTGCTGATTTACGAATATATCGCACCCAATTCAAACGAATTCTGGAAAACCGTCTCTACTTCCTGGAAATTCAAGCAAGTAGCAAAACTTTGCATAAAATTGGGATTACCAAGCGCCCAATTGAAGAACGAGTGGCTGAAGTACAGAGGGATTTAGCTACCCGCTACAAGTCTATTGAAGTTCAAGTTCTGGATACTTGGCAACACAGGGGAAATGTGGAGTTATATTTTAAGCACAAGTATAAAGAATTTAATTATAAAATAGGGACTTTGACAGAGTACTTTAAGTTTCCTAATGTTGAATTAGTGCTAGACGATTTACGTCAAATGAAGCCCAAAACCTTAGATCAAACTGAGTTAAATATTCTTGAAGAAAAGTAGAGACGTTCCGGCGGAACGTCTCTACGAAGAAAAAAAAGGAGTGTCAATCCTTGAGCAGCAAATAATATAATTGCCCGTTGCTGAGTGTCACCCCAGCACGATCGCCTGCCTCTGAGCCTGTTCCTAGAAAATAATCCACACGACCCAATCCTTTAATTGCGCCTCCCGTATCTTGGTCAAGCACATAGCGGCTGATGGTACGATTTTCCATAGTTCCGGTTGCCTTCTTAAAGGGAATAGGGGCATGAATCAGTGCTAAAGCCCCTGGTGGCATCAGGGATTTATCCGTTGCAATGGAGCGTGACGCAGTTAGAGGGCGGTTGATACTACCCATAGCTGGGCCACCGTGATTTTCCTGGAAAAAAACAAAGCTGCGATCGCGTGGTAGATAATTGTTCAGTTCGGCGGGATGCTCGCTGAAGTACCGCAGTATAATCGGTAACGTTAAGCCCTGTAGATTCACTTTTCCGTCACGAGCCAGTTCTCGCCCCACGCTGGTATAGGAGTATTTTGTATTATCGGCATAACCGACCGTCGTTTCTGTACCATCAGCTAGTTTGAGTCGGGCAGAACCTTGGATTTGAGCTAGGTAGGGTTCTAGGCGATCGCGCAACCAGAACAATTCCAACCCCCGCAGCCGACCTTTTGAACCTTGTAAGCCATCCTCCCCTTCCAGCTCTTTTCGGGTAGGGTGGGGTAAAGACCAGGACGATAAATCCGACGGTCGCCGATAAATGGGATAGCGATACTCTGCCGTTGGCACACGAGAAGCGTCATAAACTGGCTCATAGTAGGCAGTGAACAAAACATTTCCCAAAGCATCTTTCCCGACTGACTGGTAAAAGACAAACTCACGTTTTACAGCCGCTTCCAGTTTTGTTGGTGAAACCGATGCCAGCACCAACTGACGGAAGCGTAAAAGACTGCGAAAGACGCGATCGCGGGTAATCCCAGGGATAGGATACCCTTGGTAAGCGCTAGCCGCCTGATTAGAAACCAGGTAACGCAGACTATGATCAATCGCCCTTAAAAGTGCCTCTTTGTCTCCAGACTCACCCAAGTCACCCCAAATCTGGTCATCCACACCTAAGTTCTGTGACTGACAACTTCTGAACGAGATGGCTGTACTAACTCTAAAGAGTGGCTTTCTGGATAGCTTTTGAGCCTGGAGAGTAGGCTTATCATTCTCTTGGAACCAGTTGGGAGAGGAAGAGAGTAGCTGACAAGGAAGAGTGGACAGTTCTGCCAAATTCCCCTGGGCAACCAGTCCCCGTGTCAGAGTCTTATCTCCATTCCTTGAGGGTTGTTTTAGACCGTTGAGAATTATCCAAATCGCCACTCCTAGGCTAAGCGTGATTAAAGCCAGTGTCTTTCTCCCCATCTCCCCCTCTCCCCATCTCCCCTGCTCCCTCTGCTCCCTCTGCTCCCCCTGCCTCCCCTGCCTCCCCTGCCTCCCCAGCCTATTTTCAAGCTAAGCGATCGCTATCGGTGCATTGCAGCTTCGATTTGTTCAAGGGAAATCGGTGAGTTAGACAAGTTCGGCATCTCGACCACAATCAGATAGCCTGTGAAGTCTTTGCCACCTGCTGCTATCAAAGCATTAAGGAGCTTGGGCATATCAGCCTGTTGTAAAGCACCCGCCTCGTCATAGAGTTCGAGGGCTGAGAGGCAGCCGATGGTAGGATTCCAATTGTAGCTATCTGGGTTGCGGTTCTGGCTGCTAAAGTAGTCCGGAGGCTCCCCTGTGCCGTGGATGCGAAACAGTCCTCGTCCAATACGTCCAGCCCAGTAGCTTTGCTGAGTTGGGAAATAAGCTCGCCAGGAGGGGGGCAGAAGCGCTTGGTAATCTTCAAGGCTGCCTGTAAAGGGTCCCTTTTGTCCCGGCAAAAACTCACTTGCGCCAGTCTCAAAAGGCACAAACAGTTTTACCAGGGGAAACCGACCATAGGCTCGAAAAAACTTTGAATCGGGTGGTTTTGTGCCCTCAATTCGGTAAACTCCTTGAGGAGTCTCACCCCGGACAAAATTCCAGCTTAGGTCATGGATGGAGCGTAGCAGCAAAGGCACAGACCACAGCTGAGCCGTCTCACCATTCTGGACAAACTTACCGTCTCGATCCTTGAGTACCGCTCGACACAGGACTTGGCGAGAGCGATCGCAAATAACATAGAGCTGTAGCTGTCCTGGTGTGATCGTCCAGTTCAACAAATCTCTTAATGGTGGAACAGGCGGCGGAGCGAGGGACTCAGTTACATCCTGCAACGTTGTTCGCAGAACTACATCCTGTGACCAGTTGGGGAAGCGTGTGCGGATGCGAGCCATCAGTTGCTGTTGCTCTTGGACACTAATTTGCCCCTTCACTAAGGCTGATAGCGCGATCGCTACCCACTTGGAATTGCTACTGCGCTCAATCGTCTGAAGAAACTGCGGCTTGAGGCTGGCATAAGCAGCGGGA
>DATNQP010000372.1:0-13781 GCA_036703965.1 Leptolyngbyaceae cyanobacterium | reverse complement strand
TATTGAATAAAAATTAATCCCTAACAATAAATTATGTCTATTCTACCCTCCTTGAATACTGAAACAATTTGGGCAATCCTGAATGAAGAAATTGATGACGATACAGTGAATAATTTGGTGTGGCACTATCTGGGTTATCGCTATGACTCAGCAAACCGGCGATGGGATTTTACAGGGGTTTATCAGGAATGGCAAGAGGTCTATCCGCAGCCACCAGACTTTATTGAGAGCCGAGCTGCTACTGTAAAACTGACTCGCTCTATTCCTCCAGAAAATAAACAGTTGTTAAAAGAGAAGTTGGGTTTCAAAGGCTACAAAATAGGTAAATTCGGTCCTCGGCAGACTCGCCGAGCTACAGTAGCAAATTGGCTATTGAGTTATATGGAAGAGAGAGGATTAATAGAATAAGGGAATTACGAGGATGCTAATGGTCAATGGGTGCATCCTTCGTGCCTTATATTCAGTCAGAGACAATCTCAACGTGAATTGGTTGATTGGGTTTGAATAGGAAAGCTCTGCACGAATGTTGTTTGCAACACTCCCTCATACGTTGGTTGGGTCTGATCGATCAGAACCACAACATTACGTCTATTCGGGGATAACCGCACTTCCCTAATAGAATATTTCTTTACCGAGTCACGGTAATTGTTTAAATCGCCAATGGTAAGTTGACGATTATTGTAATTAATCACGAGCCGCATGGCTGCACGCTCTACATCAGATGAGCCTCCTGAGACAAGGGAGGGAATATATCGTTGCTGTAGACGAATCTGTAGAGGCTCTGTTTGACTCGTTAAACGGACTCGAACAGTCTCAATACCATCGGAATTCGTTGAACGAGAAATAATTGAAAGGGGTATTCCGACTTTAAGTTGACTAAGCTTCAAAGTCTGCCTAAGCGGTAACGTTCTTCTGAGTAAGTCATTTTCAGCCGCTTGATTGCTGAGACTTGAGGATGAGCGGTCATATTCAGTTTCGAGGCAACCATTTCTCACACAAGAATTGGTTGCCACATCAATTATTTGGATCTGTGCTGAAGGTACTTCTGTAACGGAGTTTCGAGAACTTTCTAGATAGATATAGTAACGGCTATCTATAGCGAAGCCCGATAGTCTGCGAGAGGCTTTGAAAACAGTTGCTAATCTAGAAGATTCAAGGCAGAGGAGGGTGCTAGCGACGAAAACAAGTGAAAATAATGAAAAATGTTTTATATGCATATAATTTTGTTAATTATTTGCAAGGTGACCTGCTTGTCAACTGAAGGCTGAAGTGTGAAGTGTCAAGGGTGCACTATGGAACAGCTCTCTAAGATAAAGCTAGGAGCTTGAAATAAGGACATAGTTTGTGTAAGAGGAATTGTAGATTTTGATCACCCTAGATATTTATTTTCCTTTTTCAAAAAAAGATGGAACAGTGACCAATCTCTTCTACCACTTTATTCTTCATCCTTTCTTTGGTTATCGGGGACAACTTCTTATCGTAACTGAGTCAGGTTCAGGGTCTGAGAGAGACAGACCCTCAATTATCTCCAGCAGGCAGAAGAATTAAATAGTATAAGGGTAGAAGTCCTGCTCTAGATAGATTTAAACAATTTTTGTAGAGCAGATATACTACTCAAGCACATTATCCTTATTTTTAGCTTGCGGAGGACTCTTCTTATGCAACTCCGTCTGAGGCTTCTTAGCTTTACGGCTGCTACCTTGCTTTTCTCACTGGGTTCTCCCCAAATAATAATGGGAAAAACTCTTAACACAGTTGCTTCTGACTCACAAGCACAGGCGACTCAGGAGTCAGAAGCAGAGGCAGAGGGACTCTCTCAAAAGGCTACTCAGCAGTGGAATAGAGGTCAATTGCTAGAGGCAGCAGATACCTTTGAGCAAGCTCTAGGAATTTATAGAAACTTGGACTATCCCCAGAGAAAGGATGCCACTATTAGGGTCAAGAAGATTGAAATCCTCAGGAATCTGGTGGAAATTTACACATCTTTGCAAGATTCAAGCAAAACGAGGGAATTTTCTAAAGGAACCTTGCCGAACGCACAGAGCACACCTCCAAAGCCGAGCGCACAAGAACTTGGAGACCGTAACACTGAATTAAAACTTTTAATTGCTTTAGGAGATAGTTACAATTCCTTAGGAAAATATGAGCAAGCTGTAGAGTCTGCTACAGCTTGCTTGGCACTGGCACAAGAACTTCAAAATGCTCACGCTAAGGCAGCCGCTTTCGTGACATTAGCCACTGCGTACCAGTCCCTGGCATCCAACAAGAGTGAATACCAAAAAGCGATTAAGGCAGCAATGTCGAGCTTGACTACAGCTTGGTCAATCAAAGACTACGACTCAGAGGCGAAGGCGCTAGCAATTCTCGGTAGTATTTACAGTGCGATAAGTGAGAATCAAAACGCCATTACTTATGCCCAGCAAGGCTTGAAGGTAGCCAAGGAAAATGATATCCCAACAGCTGCTGTGTCTTCACTGCTCACTTTAGCCGGTATTTACCTTGAGCAGGGAGAATACCCGAAAGCGGTTGACTCTAGCGCACAAGGCATTGATTACTTACAAAAACTCCAAAAGCGTGAGGCAGAAGGTGCTGCTTCGGTGATGCTGGGGCTTGCTGAGTTAGGACAGGGAGATTCTCGACAATCTCTTAAATTAGCGGAACAGGGGTTAGCGATTTCTCAAGAAGTTAAAGCCCCGTTGACTGAAGCTTTAGCTTTCATCGTTTTGAGCTTGAATTACAGTGATTCTGGAAACGTCGAAAAAGCGATTGAGTTGCTTAACCAAAGTCGAGCGATCGCTAAAGAACAAAAGAATCGTGATTTAGAAGCCGTTATATTAGAAGTTTTCGGTGGAATTTACAGTAAAGCAGGGCAACAAAAACAGGCGATCGCATCTTATCAAGAGTCAATTTCAATCAGTGATAGTTACAGCGCAACAGTTGGGTTAGCTCGCGCCTATCAAGATTCAAATCGTTTGGGTACTGCTATGGCTTATTACAAGCAGGCAATTAATAAAAATGAAGAACAAGCCCCTCGAAAGATTCCTGGATTACCCATCTGGTTGCAAGCATCTTTTCCACAAGCTATTCAAGATATTCTTGGAGTTCCAACCGCTGAAGTCTATCGCTCTTTAACAAATTTGCTGCTATTGGACAGGCGGATTGGTGAAGCGCAACAGGTGTTAGAACTTCTGAAAGGTCAGGAGTTACGGGAGTACACCGGCGACACCAGCGCAGCGGGTCAGACTATCAGTCTAACTATCACACCTATTGAGAAACAGATTCTTAAAGAGTATGGTAGCTTGGTCAGTTTTGGACAGCGGCTGGATGAATGCCAGCAAACTAATTGCTCTAAACTAGAAGAACTATTGGAACAGCGCCAGAGATTGACTGACCAATATTATCAAATTTTAGAACAGCTAGAAACAGAAAGTCGCAGGCACCGGAATTCTGATGAAGCCTTCGTTGAACCCCACCAGTTTGCTCAAAAGGCTCAAGAAATTGTGGAAAGTCAACCCGGTACTATCCTAATTTATCCCTTAGTGCTGGGAGACAAAATCTGGCTACTGTGGGCATCGAAAGGGGGCATTTTCAAAAGTGTGGAAGTTGAGGGTGTTAGTCAATCCCAGTTGCAAGTAACGGTCTTGAAGTTTCGCCAGTTATTACAAAATCGTCTCTCTAATATTGATGAAGTGAGAGGGACGGGTAAACAGCTGTATGACTGGCTAATTAAACCTTTGGAAAGTGAACTAAAAGCAAATGATATCCACAACTTGGTGTTCTCTCTAGACCGCTCAACACGGTATATTCCTATGAGCGCTTTGTATGATGGCGAAAACTACCTGATTGAAAACTACAGCGTTTCAACAGTGCTATCAGCTAACTTGACCCCTAAGCGCTTACCTGTAGATGACCCTAAGCAGAGGGTCACGACAAGTCCGTCAGCCTCACCTAGCAATAGAGAAGCGGTAGCGAGTCTTCCAGCGTCAGCGCCTCTACCCAACACTCCACAAACCCAGGCTCTGGCACTTGGATTATCAAACGCTGTAGCCGGTTTCAAGCCCTTGCCCAATGTACCAGCTGAATTAGACGCGATTGTGCGGCAGGATACACTCGATCCGCAGGGGATTTATCCAGGTCAAGAGTTTCTCAATAAGTCCTTTGACTTGTTTGCCTTACGAAATAACATAGCTGGACACCAAGTAGTCCATATCGCGACTCATAGCAAATTTGTGCCAGGACCAGCCAATAAGTCTTATCTACTGCTGGGTACGGGTGAGAAGCTGGCAATTCCTGATATTGAAACTTGGCTAAATTTGCAAAATGTAGACCTAGTGGTGCTGTCAGCCTGTGAAACCGCCCTAGGTGGACCAGGGCTGAATGGCAAGGAGATTGCTGGTATTGGCTATTACTTTCTGAAACAAGGAGCCAATACCGTACTGGCGTCTCTGTGGAACGTGGACGATCAGAGTACTCGCCTGTTGATGGAGCAATTTTACAAAAACTTAGCCAAGGGAACACCTGAGTCAGCCGTCACGAAAGCTGAGGCACTGCGTCAAGCCCAACTAGTAATCCTAAGGGGCGACGATACAGCAGACTCTCAAATCCCAAGTAACGTGCCGCCGGTAGGAGTTAATACCGATTCGTCATCACTTGATCAGCAAGGTGAAAGCATCTCTCCCGTTTCCAAGAAGTTCTTTCGCCATCCCTACTATTGGTCCGCGTTCATTCTCATGGGGCAGGGGCTGTAAAGAAAAAGGAATTTAGGTGGACTTGAAGGGTTTGACCCAGCAATGGTGAATTGCCCATTCGAGAGTAAAACAAGCGATCGCAAAACAAAAAATACTCTCGACACCCAAGATGCCCAATGACCAAAACGTGTTAGTCAGGTTCAGCCCAATATCCAGCTGTGCTAATCCGCGCACCAAGCCAAAGGCGAGAACTGTCCCAGTCTTGAGATGCGGATTTTCATCGTCCCGAATCACATAGCGGTAGGTTACACCAAACAGAAAGCCACTTAAGAGCGCGATCGCACAACTCACCAGCCAGTTTACACCCGTCGTCATTTGCAGCTCAGCAAGTCCCTCAAACCGTTCTGCCAGCACCCAACTATTACTGAGACTGGCGATTAAGAAAGCTAGGGAGACAGACAAAGCCCCCACAGTGCCTGCCTTAAGAGATTCGATTCGCTCTGCTGAATTCATCTTGACTTTCAGTTCTGGCATTGCCCAATAGACATAATACGGTGTCTTGTCGATTTGATGCTGAGACTAATTGGTTCATGGTGAGTTAGTAGGCGATTGCCTCTGAGTGTCTTGTTGGCGAGCGCTACGACAAGTAGCCCACTGGGAACTGGATTTTAGAGACTAGCTCATGACCTTAATCAGGTTATAGATGGCTCAAATTGAATTATCATAAGGCTTGGACTCATTTCGTACTGTTATAAATTGCTATGGATATACTGTCGCTAGGTTGGGTTTCGGTGCTGGTTTTGTTCACTTGGTCAATTGCAATGGTCGTCTGGGGTCGCAACGGTTTCTAGAGGCATTGTGGAAAGCTCCTTTTTAACAACTGTTCTATTTTTAGCTGCCCTGGGATTATTAGCTTTAGTCAGTGGGGGTGTCGTGTATTTGACAGCAGTCGAATGGCGCGATCGCCGTCGCCAAGACCGGGATAGAAAAATGTAAGGACATCCTGATCCAGTTGTTCTTGCTCCTCAGACTGTAAGGCAGTTGGGCATCTGCCTTGGGACTTTTGATGAACCTGAGTTCAATGTAAGGCTGAAAGCCAGTGTTGGCGTACCTTTTTTAAGGGTCTATCCTGGAAGACGAGAGTTTTCAGTGATACTTACCTCGAACTCAGGTTCTTTAAGGTCTGACGGAAAATCAAGGGTTTTAAAACCTGTATAGGCAGGTTTTGTTTGTGTAGACACAGTTTCAACCGCCTATTTGAGAATTTTGATCTTTATTTAAAACAGGTAGAGATTTTTCCAAGGAAGTGGTGGGATGAGGTAGCCGTGCTAAAATTCCGTCAGCATGGTGACTTCTACCCTGTAGCACTCGCGAGTATTCGCGTTTTACCACTTATCCTGACCGTTAAGGGCGTCGATGCTCAAGCCATCTGATAATTCTCCTGAACAGCCATATCGCCCACCGTTTCTAAAGCAGCTGCTCCACAGTCATCCGTTTCTCTTTTGCGGCGGACTTTGGGTAGTCTTAGTCTTTGTTGGCGGTGTAGCAAGTATCGGTCTCTTTAGTGCTGGACCGATGGAACCAGAGGCGTCTAAGCCAACACCAACTCAAGAGACAATACAACAACCAAAAGCACAACCAAAAGCACAACAAGAGCATGTGCCGCTGTCGTTGTTTGGTTCAGTCGTTTTAGGCTGTGCAGCAGGTTCCTTATTGGTTACGCAAGTTCTAAGATACACAACCCAGCAACGCCAACCGGTCAAGCGGTTAAAACCCAGTGCGACCATCCGCAAAAAACGGCGACGCCCTTCTAAGGGGCGTCGTTCAACTCCGAGAAAACCACAGCAAATGGTTTCTGATCCAACATTCCAGGCTCAAGACCATCGACAACCAACAAACGATGACCCACACACTCAGGTAACGGTTTTGTCCCCAGAGGAAAGCCATCCTCTAGATTGGGGCGACGAGAACCTTGCCGAGATGATGGATTTACGCAAGCGCCAATCGCTGGCTTCGCTGATACGCACTAAATGAAAGGCGACAGGTAAGAGCTAGAACGCCGCTTCATTAATCGGAAAACAGGCTGGAGTGATGGGGGTTGAACAGGCGGATTGAGTCTCGTGTGCCAATCTCCTTGATTCATCAGTGGGAATATTTCCGCACTACTGAATCGCCTTTCCTGGCAGCATCAATTAAGATTTCCTGTTTTGTAAATCAAGAATACTGAGCCAATGGGATTGGCATTTTCAACATAGATTTTATTATCAAAGTAAAGACCTGTAGAAAAACCTCCATCAAATAACATACCTTCCTGAATCTTACCTAAGCAATAATTTTTAGAGATGCCTTCAAGAACATCATCAAACATATCTGGATAAAGAGCTTGCTCTAGATAGGAGTTGTTAACTAACAAAATTACATAACCCTTGGAAGTAATGGCTACCATAGAGCGACTGGTTTCCTGTTGACAGGCGTATTCTCCCAAATCTTTACAAATATCTTTAAACTTCCCATTATGATAAAATCGTCCATTACCTCCTACTAGGTTGTAATTTAGGATTTTCTCATTTCTTTTACCAATCTGAATAGTCCCCTTTCGCTGTTGGGGTCTACCCCCTGAAATTCCAAAGGAAGACCGCTTATCTTTAAAGGCACCTGAATATTCTACTCCCCTGGAAAAATTTAATCCTTGGGGTTTATCTTGAGTATCTATATAATCCCCATTAATTGCGGCGATAGGTCTTTGTCCATTTAGGAGGGCATTATCATCAGCGATGATTTCATGAAACCTTTTAGGTATATATTCTTTACGAAATTTACCTTGAGCATCTTTAGCATAAATTTTATGGGCGAGGGCAAGGTTGACTTTAAAATCTAGTTCTTTAGATTTAGGGTCAAAAATTATGACGTAGTTGGAACCTTGCTCGTCATTGGCTCCTCCATTATTAGTTGTGGTAAATCTTATACTAGTAATTTTGTTACAATTTGCTCTCTGTTGATTAAATTGAGGATTTTTGTCATTTTTTATAGGCTCTTTAACTGGAGATGGATTGATTGAAGTTGAGTTACCTAATTTTTCCAATTTTGAGGTCTCTTCCAAGCAAGAAGAAAGAGTTGATAACATACCCAAGAAGGTGAACAATAAAAGCAATTTTTTTAACATAACTACCTTCAGCATGAGATTCAGATACTTTTCAGATAGCCTCTGAGATAGACACAACGATGACCATATTTTAAAGGAGCGATCGCGCATTAAAGATTCTTTCCGGCGATCGCACTTTTCTAATCATCTCAGGTAAGGCGCGATTCCCTTCGGGATTGCTGGCGCTCGTTCCGACGTTCGTTCCTCGCTAACGCTAACACTTCACGCATTTCGTTTCTGATAGCCAGCTAGTAATTCTGGTGTGCGTCGATGTGATTTCTCAGGGGTTGGTGGGAACGACTTAAAGAGGAGAGCGATCGCTCTGACCTGGACAACTCAATTCTTCTCCCCCCTTTTTAAGGGGGGTTGGGGGGGATCTAAATGTCTAACACCAACGACTGGAATGATTCAGATTTTCACTTACCCTACAACCGACAGCTAGTAGAAAAGGCGAAAGAACTCCGAAAAAAAATGACGCCAGCTGAGAAAAGGCTCTGGTATGGCTATCTGAAAACGTTCAAGTTTCGGGTTTTGCGGCAAAGATCGATTAATAATTTTATTGTTGATTTTTTCTGCGCTCAGTTGAAGTTAGTAATTGAGGTGGATGGAGAGGGTCATTTTACAGATGAGGGCAAGGATTATGATTGGGAAAGAACGCAGATTTTAGAAGGTTATGGGCTGAAGGTGTTGCGGTTTAGTAATGATGAGGTGTTGCAGGATTGGGAGGGGGTTTGTCGGCGAATTGAAGAGTCGCTCCCCCCAACGACCCTTAAAAAGGGGGGCTAAGATGAGTATGTGCGATGTTTTCGGTTATATCCATCCCAGCCTTTCTTTAACTACTTTAACTGCTGTTGCTACAGCACTGGCTCCAAAAGATATTTTGTATTGCTTGGCTGGATTTTTGGGTATAGGGTCAACTCTAACAACATTATCTTGCCAAAGAAGGCTTTTTCTTGACCAATCAAGTTTAGCGAGTTGCGATACTTTCTTAGCATCAAAATAATTGCTTTTTTTGTCATAAGTGCAGTACAACAATCTTCCGAGAATTTCTAGCCCAACACTTACGCCTAGCAAGCATGTTTCTTTGAATTCTACAACTTCCTCCACTGTAAGTTCCACTTTGTCAGCAATATCTTTGGTGTGAGTACATTCTGAGAAAAATTGATTTAAGCACTCACCCAAAGCTTTAGCTGATTCTTCAATATTATAATCTAATAGTTCATCACTAGAGTCATTTATAAAAGTTAAACTTACAGCTCTTGCTATATAGTTAGCAGTATAAATTAACTTGCTTTTAGAGTTAGGGCTAGCCTTTATTTTCTCGGTTTTACCACGAAACATAGAAACTACTTCAATTATTTCTCTAGTTATTTCATCACGACCTAAAGCCCCAAATGATACTAATAGAGATTTAGGTATAGGGAATGTTTGAGCCATGTCACGAAAGTCCATCTGTGACTGTCGGTCACTATCTTCTATAACGAGGGTAATTGGAAAGGAGTCTTCACTAATTAAGGATCGTTCAGCACTTATGATCAAGTCCTGTAGGGCGCTAGTCCGATGCTGCCCATCCGTAATATCTAACGAAACGCTCTTGGGAATAATAACCAGGCAAAAACCATAAAAAAAATCAACTATTTCAATCTTTTCATTAGATACATTAGCTGTAAGTGTTCCCAAAATCCACTTCTGATCAGATTCTGTACGACTAATGATGTAATTTTTAATTTGTTCGATGTGATTAATATTTAATGGACGATTTTTCCCAGATTGAGGCTCGTTTTTAGTGGTATCTGATGGCTTGGCTTTGAGAAGAAAAGGCAAGTGGCTAGCCGGTACGTTGATTTGTAGCATTGTCCGCCTACCCTGCTGAAAACTCAGCCCCAGATAGCAATCAGCATCACGATAGTTATCCAAAATGTAGCGCTCAATCATCGCCTTAAATTGTTCTGTCAGCTCAGAATGAGTGGTCTTGGTATTAGCTTGATTGGTTTCAGAAGATGGCATACAGAAATTCCGGGCAAAAAATCGAACTCAGAGAGCTGTTTAAAAGTTGCTTCTAGAGAAAGTGGTTCAAGGCAGACTATCGATAGTCTGCCTTAGTTTTGTCAGTTAACACTGGTCTGTCTTAAAGATTGACGCAACTGCTCTAACCGAACCCACACTTCATCTACCTTGGCTTCAACATAGTCCCACCCCGGAGCTGAAGTGCCATTGATTTTTGCTACCAAAGGCCTAGGTTTATTGAACTCGTTCCCCTCATAGATAATCGTGCCTCTGTCAGAAATTCTTAAGTTGTCGAAATAGCTCCGACCACGCTTTCTGGCGATATCCTTCTTAAGCCTGACTCGGATAAACATCCCTGGCTTCGTTATCCCAGCATCATACAACTGAGTGAGAGCGACGTGAGTATGCTTTGTCTCCGGTTCGGGAACTTGATTTTCAGGTTCTGTCAGCAATGACAACTGGATTGTAGCTTCTTTAGGTTGGCTGGGATGCCGATGAACAGGTGTCTGCCCGATGGCTGACATCTTGGTCATCTGCCAGTGCAGCAAGCTAGTGCGAAGCGCAGAGGGCATTTGGGATAGATCGTCTTCGGTCAGAGAAATATTCATAATTTGTGCCTTTATAATACTGCCTAGCAGATATAGGATTCTATACATCACTATAGCATTACTAAAATAAGCTTAGTGAATACTAAGCTTATTTTAGTGAATTAATAGTTTGCTTAGTGATAAACCTAGTCAGAAATTTTTTGTTGGCAAGTAGGCTGAGGGAGCGAAGCATTGCGACTCTCTCTATCCCAACAGGCTACAACTTCGGTATCAACGGCAAAATAGCACAACCCAACCTCATGCAGCGATTCGCCGCTGTTCAGGTACGCGACAAGAAACGAGTTGGCAACTGGTCAGGCACAGGTGCAGGCAAAACCCTCTCAGCCGTCCTTGCCAGTCGCGTGATTAACGCCCATCTCACCGTTATCTGCTGCCCTAACAGCGTTGTCGATGGCTGGGAAAAAGCGATTCTCGATATATTTCCTGAGAGTGTAGTTGCCAAAAAGACCTTTACACCCGATTGGAAACCTAACCCCCCAGCCCCCTTCCCTGCAAGGGAAGGGGGAGCAAGACTTCCCTCTCCCAGAAGCGGAGAGGTCAATTTCCCTGCAACGGAAGGAGAAGAATTACTCCCCTCTCCTCGCAGGAGAGGGGCTGGGGGAGAGGTCAACCAATACCTCATCCTCAACTACGAAATGTTCCAACAACCCAACTCAGCCAATTGGGTTCGCACACTCATCAACAACCAGCAAATCGACTTCATCGTTATCGACGAAATCCACTACACCAAACAGCGTTACACAGGCGAAGACAAATCCGGACTTGAAGGATTCTTGAACCGGTAACATTGATGTCCTCATCGGTTCTAGCGCCATTGGCACGGGCGTTGATGGCTTATCTACATGATCACCAGCAATCCTTAGACTAGCCGATCGCATGTTAATTGCCAGGTCATGCGATCGCCCAAACCCACCTACAAGTTATTGACTAACAGCTAAAAGCGATCGCCAATCTTGAATAGCTTTCTGTGACCAAAGCCAGTTTTTGCTCAGGGCGTCAGGTTGAAAGTTAACAGCGTCATCAGTCATCACCTTTTGACGCAGCTTGAGCGATTCGTTCAACAGACTTGCTCGCTTATCAGCGGGTTGTCCTTGAGCAGATTGCCGCAGTCCCATGGCTAATCCCGCATAGATCGTCAAAGCTTCTTGCTTGCCAGTAGCTCTTGTAGGATCTGCGGTTCCTTGCGTTTCTTCCATCCGGTATAATGCGTCAAACCAAGCTTGGTTAGCTCGATCGAATTTACCTTCAGCATAGTAGGCAAATCCTAGAGCAGTAAGGTAAGTAGAAGAGTTCGGTTGCCCTTTGTAGGCCGTTTCCCAGAACCGTCGAGCATCACCCACATCGTAGTCCTTACTGCCTGTTTGGACAGACTGCCATGCCAGACGCCCTCTTAAGAAACTTACAGCAGGGTCATCAAGTTTCGCTTTAGGAACAACGGCAAGGGCGGCGGATGCGGGTTGCAATGCTCCTCGGTTGAGTAATTCCTCAATCGCGTTTTGCCCTGTAGCCAGATTACCCTGACTGAGTTGTGCGATCGCAATTTCTGTAATCTTAGAGGTGTCAGCTGTCTTCAAATTGCTATTTGGATCGGGTGACGGGATATTGGGTATTGAAGTATTTGGCGCAATCCCTAGTTGTGGTTCGTGGGACTGGAAGAACCAAAAACCTAACAACGCGATCGCTAAGACACCCATTGCTCCTAATCCCAACCACAGGCGGGGAACACCTCGGAACGTTTGCCAGCGGCGCTTTAAAGCCTGTGTTTGTCGTAGCCCACCTGAGCCAGAGAGATTAGCAGGATTCTCTGATGGCGTTGGCGACGCTTGGGGCGTCTGAGGAGGGATTGTTGCAGCTGATTCCCTTGCTTCAGCAGGCGTTATGTTAGGGGAATTGACCGGCAATTCCGATCCAGCTGCCTCAGATATTGCTCTTGAGCGGTTCTCAGCGTCAAAGACTGGGATCACTGGCTCACTACTTGCAGGCTTGGTATCAAGCTGACCCAGTAAATTCTTAATAAAGGCAGAAGCATCATCTCCATCTGGATCGTCTGCATCTAAGCCATCCATAAAGCCGCTAAGAACATCGTCCTCATCCTCCACCAAGCCAGCCATGGAGTCATCTTCCAGAAAGCTGGCAGAGTTCAGCCGGGTCGGTGCTGTAAATAGCCCTCCTTGCTGTTGTGAATCCAGGGGTATTTCAGGAGGCTCAGGTAGCACAAACCGATCTTCCCGGTTATGAGTGCTATCATCATTCGTTAAGAAACCATCAAATTCTGGATGTAGGTAAAGAACTGGCAGTGCCCAATACAACTGGTTTGACCCGTAAGCAGAAATTAGCCCTTGCCGTGCTCGACTGAGGCTGAGGTCGATAGGATAGCCCTGATTGAGGTTGCGGTACAGCAGTCGCGTTAGGGTCAGCGCCACCTCATCAGGAATTCGCTCTGCCATTGCCAGGACGGCGGGAATCCCTCGTTTAACTAAGGCTTCTGCCAGGTTCCGCTCTTTCCGGTTTTCCCGAACATCTGACGCTGCTGTATAGGCACCCCGACAGGAGTTAAATACCGCCAGCTGTACGCCATTATTGACCAGTAACCCTGCTAAGTCATCACCGTTTAAGGTCTCTGTTAGACCCGTTTTATTACTGACCAGGTAAACATCGCCACCAGAGTCTCCCAGGTTACTGTGACCCGCGTAGTGAAAAACGTGATATTGACCTTGTTCCAGGGCTTGAGTGAGCTGTTCGCGTCCTGGCTGTTCCAAAATTGTCAGTTGAATCGCTGGGGATTCATGCGGGGAATGGCTGCGGAGTTCTTCTTGCAGATGACTCGCTTCTTCTGCTAGTTCCAATGTTTCCTGGTCACTCGGTCCAGAAATGACCATCAGAATTTTCAGACGTTGGTTAGGTTGAGAGGGAAACCTCTGAACTGGACTCCTGAGTCCTGTACTGAGCTGATAGCGAGAGAAAGCAACATCAGTTCCCGTTGCTAAAGGGCGATCGCCTGCATGAAGTACTTCCCACGGCAAGCGGGGTAAATGAGTTCCTTTTAGTCCGAGGCGCAGTCGCAAAACCTGACGTTGATTTTGGGCGATCGCTTGGGCCATCATCCAGCTATCTCGGAGACTTCCGTGAAATAAAGCGTTGTAGAGTTGCTGACCCAGTGCCACTAGGTTGAGAGAGGATTGATTCGCCGATTCATCCCATTCCGGCAAGACAAAGATGTCTTCTTGAAAAGGAGAATTCCCCTGCAACACACCTAAGAGCGGGTCATTCATCAGCTGCCGCGCCTGAGCTAACCAATCCTCCACAGGCCAACGGAGTTGTTCTTCTGCCAACGGG
>DATNQP010000371.1:0-7631 GCA_036703965.1 Leptolyngbyaceae cyanobacterium | reverse complement strand
ACGGGGCGGCTTTCGCCAACACGTCGAAACCATTAAGGCCCCATGTCTTATATTTCTTATTATAGTCTGGAAATGGGAAGTGTCAAGGAAAGTCTAAATCAAAAATTATAAAACAACGCGGTAGATAAATCTAGAGCGCCGGTCCATTAATGGTAAGCGCAATCCAACTGATAACGCGATCGCTTCCTCTTATCATGGGGACAGCTGCCCGGATGGGAGCTAGCTATATCAGAACTATGGTCCCCTGTATTTGATTGAGTGCGATCAGCGAGAGCTGGTGCGCTAGACAATGTACAGAATTGTTCAGTCTACGAATAACGGTTTTCTGACCACTGGCTATACGGATGTTGAGCTAAATTGACGTTGTAGTATCTGGAATCATCAGAAACTTCTTTATCAATCCAGTCTGGCAGTTCAAAAGTTTGATTTTCGTCGGTGAGTTCGACTTCTGCCACAATTAATCCTTGATTTTCACCAGCGAACTCATCAATTTCCCAAGTCAAGCCAGCCAACTCAATTTTGTACCGGGTTTTTTCAATCAGTGGGCGATCGCACAATTTATCCAGCATTTCTTGAGCATCCTCTGCTGGGATAGGATACTCATACTCTGCCCTGGAAATACCCTGGCTTAAACCTTTGATGGTGAGATAACCTTGATTTCCCACCAAGCGCACTCTCACACTACAGCCTTTTTTTGTAGAAAGGTAACCTTGGCGATAAACAGAACCAGCTGCAAGCGATGCCTTCGACTGGCTGCGCTTACGCCACTCGTCGCCTTTGACTAAAAATTTTCGCTCTATCTCAGTCGCCATGCTTGATGCTTGTTAGGGAGGGCTGTGCGTACCAAAACCAGGCTTGAATTTTCACCTAGGGGTAGGGTATCACCCCATGCGATCGCTTTTGTTCCATTTTTCATCAGGAAACCTCCGTTGCGGGAAACTCCGTGTCTTTAGATGGCAGAGTGTCATCGCTGCTTTTCTAAGTCGTCTCGTTGAACTGAGAGAGGAGGAGGTAAAAACAGCTTAGACCATCCTACTTTGTAATCATCGTGTGAACGCCGTCCCACAAATCTGGGGGAGGATTGTCAAGATAGTTTCTAGAGCGTTCTAGATGAATGATCACAGCCTGGTCATTTGGCTTTATGTAATGAGCCTCATGGAAGTAGTCAAGCGCTTTGCGGAAGTCTCTGTTTCTGTAAGCAGCACGTGCTGCTTCGTAGGAGTCCAAAAACCGTTTCGTGGAGTCGTTGAGGGGCATATCGACATCGCCAACTAACTCGTAAATACTAACGGCTTGGTTTTTGCCCTTAACCCGAATTCTATCTAACTCCCGCACCCAAATGCGATCGCGGCACAGGTTATAGGTATACTCACTCAAGATAATGTCGCAACCATACTCTTTTGTGGCACTTTCCAAGCGAGCGCTGAGGTTCACCCCATCTCCAATCACGGTGTAATCCATCCGTTTTTGCGAACCAATATTGCCGGAAACCACCTCTCCGGAACTAATCCCAATGCCAATGCGGATTAGGGGTTCCTTGGTCAACATGCGCGACTGGTTAAACGCCGCCAAGCGCCAGCGCATATCCAGCGCTGACTGAACAGCCATCCAGGCATGATTCTCGGTTAAGGGTAGGGGCGCACCAAACACAGCCATCAAAGCATCCCCAATAAACTTGTCCAAAGTACCTTCATGATTGAAAACTGCTTCTACCATCGTTTCAAAATACTGGTTCAGCAGCGACACCACCTCTGAGGCTCCCAAGTTCTCCGTTAGGGTCGTGTAGCCCCGGATATCGGAGAATAAAATTGTTACTTGCTTGCGCTCACCCACCATCAAAGAGTCTTCACCCAGTGCCATGACGCGCTCCGCTACCCCAGGCGTCATGTAGCGATACATCGTAGTCTTCAGTCGCTTTTCGCGGCTGATGTCTTCCAGCACCACCAAACCCCCCCGCACAGTCCCTTCTGGGTTCGTCAGGGGGTTGACTGTCAGGTTAATACTACGTTCAATTTCCTGGACTTGCTCATCAGGCAGGTAGCTTGGTGAGTTTGAATTCCATGCTGTTTCATTCCAGGGTAGATAAACCTCTGGGTTGTTACGATCGCGAATTACCAGGATGTAGAGATCATCTTGGCCATTGTGGCTTGTCCGTTGCCCGTTGTCCGTTGTTGATTCTTCTTTTGCAACTGACCCCTGACTATTGACCACTAATAAACCCAGAGTCAGGCTTTGCTCAGGGACATAATGCTTGGCACCCGTTGTCAGGCTATCTTGCAAGCGAAACTGGAGATTTTCAATCGGCACTACCTCCCAGACATAACGCCCTGTAAGTTTGTACTCCCACAGTTGCCGATTGCTTTTGTTATTAAGTTGCTGTCGTGGGTAACCCAGTAACTCCAGCGCCGCATCATTAATTGTGACAATCCGACCCTGCATATCCGTTGAGATCACAGCATCCGAAAGACTTTGCAAGATGTCTTTCTGGTACTGCTTTTCTAGGAGGACGTTTTCAAATAGCTTGGCATTTTCCAGGGCAATTCCTGCCTGAGTATTAAACGCCCGCATAAACTCTTCATCAGAAGTGGTGAAACTCCCCTGTTGCTTGTTAATCAGTTGAGTGACACCAATCAAGTCCTTCCCTGTGTTAAACACCGGCATACAAAGGATATTTCGGGTCTTGTATCCTGTCTTTTGATCAGTGCTGGGATCAAAGCGGGGGTCTTTGTAGGCATCGGGTATATTCAGAGGCTGACCCGTTGAGGCAACATAACCCGCAATTCCTCGATTAGCCGGGATGCGAATTTCCATCAAGTTTTTTCCATCCGCTGTCGCCACCTTGCTCCAGAGTTCGCCTGTGTCTTTGCTCAACATGAACAGGGTACTACGATCCGCCTTCATCAAATTACGAGCCTGCTCCATCACTAAGCGGAGAGTGGCTTCGAGATCAAGACTTTGACCAAGACTCGCTGTCGCCTTGAGAAGTGCGGCGGCTCCTTGCTGGTTACGAGCTGCCATATAGAAGGACTGGCAGGTTTCCAGGATAATGCCGATTGCGGAAGCAAAGTCACGAAATCGCTGTTCATCTTCACTATCAAACGGGACACCATTTGCCTTATTCAACAGCTGTACTACAGCAACTACCTGGTTACTGCTGCTGAAAATCGGCATGCATAGAAGCGTGTGCGTATGATAGCCGGGGCGTTCGTCAACTTCTTTGTGAAATAGTGGGTGGTTGTAAGCATCGGGTATATTAACAGACTCGCCAGTTGTGGCAACATGACTGGCAAGACCAACACTCAGAGGAATCCGAAGTTCTACAGCTTTATTTGTTTCACCTTGAGGAATTTTTGCCCAAAGCTGACTTTTGTCGGCGTCAACCAGGAAGATGGTAGTGCAGTCTGCTTGTAGGATTTGACCAATTTTCAGAGTAAACGCATCCATCACCTGCTCTAGCATGGTTTCTAGAGCTTCGTTGTTGATCATCTCAATCGCCCGCAGAAATTGCTGAAATTCAGCGGTGATGAAGTCCAACAAGCAGATGAATTCTGGAACGGATAAGTCTTTGACTCGGTGAGTCAGAACACTTGTCCGATTGAGTTGGGTTAACTGAGTTAGTGTAGCCAGAACGCTACCGGTATTGGAAAGTGTCATAGTGATGACTGTTCAACAGCTGTCGTGTGAGCCAGCGTGTAGATGCGTGTGAGAGTAACTAAACTTCGCATAAATTCCTGCCTGGAAAAATCCTCGAAGCCTTCGAGTTCAAGAGCGATACGCGGCTTCGGTGTACACCCTGCCTAAAAAACTAGCTAAAAATATAGCCATTAAGTTCGGTTTGGCTAAATAAAATAGACATACCTATGAATGTATCCACTCATTCTTGGTAGAACAAGGGTGAATGCCCCTAATCAAAATCAGGACTTATGTCCCAAGTCTACAAGCCGTGTTGAGAATTAGCATTGTGACTCTACAAGTAGTGTGTTGAGCGCTAAATTGGGTCAATCCTAACAACTTAAATTGCAAAAAGGCAGAAAAATACAAAACTCTTCCAGGGGTTGGGAAGAAAGCGATCGCTTTCTTGTTAAGCTGCTGTGTATCTAAGAAAGCCTCATGGCAGGAGGCTTTCTTCAAATATGCAAGTTAAATGTAAGAACCGCTTAATATCAATTTTTGGTGTGACTGCACTAAATGCCAACCTTCGTAAGGGCGCACAGCTGTGCGCCCCTACCCAAAATTTAAGGCAATATCAACGGGAACTGGTATCATGCGGCTGATGGCATTGACTCGGACAAGACTATTGCTCTGTAGTAATTTTGCAGCTGGCGTGTAGCGGCTGCCCAACCCCAGCGTTCTGCTTCCGCCCTAGCGTTTTGACGTAGGGATTCTCGTTCGGCTTGCTGTTTTAGCAGGCGCACAGTCGCTGCGATCGCTCCTTCTTCATCCGCTGGGTCAAATAAGTATCCATTGACACCATCAGTCACAATATCAGGAATTCCTCCAGAACGTGCAGCAACGACAGGGCAACCGGCTGCCATCGCTTCTAGCAGCACTAATCCTAATGTCTCTGTCCGCGAGGGAAAGATAAAGGCATCAGCAGAGGCAAAGGCAGAACCCAGTTCTGTACCAGTCAGATAACCAACAAAATGGGTAGGCGTCCCAGCAAAATGTTTTTCCAGGGCGCTGCGATGAGGACCGTCACCGACCAAAGCAAGGCGAGCATCAGGGATTGCCTCTAGCACCGGCTTGATGCGGTCAATCTCCTTTTCAGCCCCAAGTCGCCCGACGTAGAGGAGGAGCGGGCTTTCTGGATGACCTTGCGAGAGATGCGATCGCATTTCCAATGATGCCAATCCTGGATGAAACGTCTCGGTATCAACACCGCGCTGCCACAAGTCCAACCTTTCGATCCCATGCTCTCTCAATTCCTGTACCATCGCCGTCGAGGTACACAAATTCAGCTGAGCTTGGTTGTGGCTTGCCTTAATTAACTCCCACATCACTCCCTCTAGCATTCCTAATCCATAGTGCTGGAGGTACTGGGGTAGATGAGTGTGGTAAGACGCGACTAAAGGAATTTGCATCACCTTGGCATAATACAGACCCGCCAACCCCAACACAGCCGGGTTAACCACATGTATTAAGTCCGGTTCAAACTCTTCTAAAGCTACACCAATTGATGGTCGTGGCAGTGCCAGCTTCAACTCTGGGTAGAGGGGGAGTGGGAAGCCAGATACTCCGTAAATTCTGGCTCCTTTGTATTCTGTCAATCCGCCATCCGGCGAGACTATTAGTACTTGGTCGCCATTCCGTTGTAAGTGTTCGACCGTATGACGCAACCGCGTCACGATGCCGTCAACCTTGGGTAAAAAAGTTTCAGTAAATAAAGCAATTCGCATATTTTAGCTATCTGCTTAATGTCACCTGAAATTCAGCTCGTTGAGTACTGAGCTGACGCACATTTAACTTACCTATTTATATCTGGGCTTCAGGAATTGGGGATGGGGAAGAGCTTACAGTATGGATATCCCACTCCCCAGTCCCCAGTCCCTAGTCCCTAGCCCCCCTCTAATCTCCACGCCGCCAAGAAACTTTTGGCAGAATTTGATTTTTGTCTACACGATGCTGATACTTATTGGCAAAGTTGAGTAGGGAATCAAGTAGAGAATCTGAGAGATAGTGGGGCTGTAAGCCAAGGCTCAAAAGACTTGTATTTTTCGCATAGAAGTAATGTTCTTCCTTCTCAACTCTGGGGTTATCGAGGTGATTGATTGCGACATCAAGGTCCATAGCTGTAGCAGCATTTTTCACCATCACTGCCAAGTCACCCACGCTAAAGAGTTCAGTGAACTGGTTGAAAACGCGGAATTGACCGGCATCGGCTGGATTAGCGATCGCTAGTTCCACACACCTTACTGTATCCCGAATATCCAAAAAGCCGCGAGTCTGACCACCTTTGCCATAAACGGTCAGGGGATGACCAATCGCCGCCTGGATACAGAACCGATTGAGAGCTGTCCCAAAGATGCCATCATAGTCAAGGCGATTAATGAGTAGCTCATCCATGCCAGTTTCTTCTGTCAGGACACCATACACAACCCCCTGATTCAGGTCTGTAGCACGTAAACCCCAAATCTTGCAAGCAAAGTGGATGTTGTGGCTGTCGTGAACTTTGCTCAGGTGGTAGAAACTCCCTGGCTGCTTGGGATAGGGTAGGGTATCTTTACGCCCATTATGTTCAATGGTGATGTAACCCTCTTCAATATCAATATTGGGTGTCCCATACTCACCCATCGTTCCCAGCTTCACCAAATGGCAATCTGGGAAATCTTGTCGCATGACATACAGTAAATTGAGTGTCCCTACGACATTATTGACTTGGGTCAGGACAGCATGTTCGCGGTCAATCATCGAGAAGGGAGCCGAACGCTGTTCCCCAAAGTGAACTATTGCCTCTGGCTCAAATTGGCGCATTGCCTTGCTGAGGAACTCGTAGTTAGTGATATCGCCAACAAGCAGGTCTATGGATTTACCCGTCAGGTCACGCCAACGCTGGAGTCGTTGCTGGATCGGGGCAATCGGGGTGAGGGTTTGAACACCTAGTTCCAAATCCCAGTGACGCCGCACTAGGCTATCTATGATGCCGACTTCATAGCCTTTGTTGGATAGATAAAGTGCTGTTGCCCAACCGCAATAGCCATCACCGCCAATAACCAGGACTTTCATACTGAATCAATAATTTTGCTTGCCGATACTCGGTCAATTTACCAGGTTTGGGTACCCTCTAGACCACTACTGTAGTATGAATTACTCTCCCAAGATGGAGGAATAGACGCCCTCTAATCCGTAGCAGTGAGCATCAATATAGCCAGTAGACATCTGAGGTTTTGACTGTTGTATCTGGCAAAAGCTGACTTAGCATTTGCCCTTCGTCTCAAAGTTAACGCCTCAAACCTTCACCTCATCAGCAAAACTCGCCCAGCGCACAAAATAAAACGCACCCGCAACTGAACCCCAGATATGCTCATCCGTTTCTGGGTCGCGTCCGCGATCGCGGCTGATAAATTTGTCTTGGTCAATCTCAAAAGTACTGTCGAGATAAGTTTCCTTACCGTTGCGGAAGACCATGCAAGCTTTACCCGGTTCTACTTCACCTTGGAAGCTTTGACCCGTCCATTTCACAATCATGTTGCAGCCTGGAAGTTTCTCCAGCTGCTCGGCTGTTAGGGATTGCAGGCGTTCGATATTCCGAGAGGCACCATGGAACGGTTTCTCTTCCTTAACTGTATAGTTTTCAATTTCAATGTGATCGCCTGCCTCAATTAATTTCAACACCCGCAGCCGGTAGGGGTTATTTAGCATATAGTCATAAGCTTGTTCGACAAACAGACTAACTCCATCAAGCACAGACAGAGACAAGGGGCGCATACAAACACGGATGTGGGCGAACATCGGTGGATTCTCAAAAGCCTGCTGTTGGTTGCTAAAATCAGCTGCCATCCAACGAGCTAAGGTAGCGATATCAGTAGAATGAGTCATTAACGAATTAAAAACAGGCATCAGCTCTCAATTAATTGTAAAACTCGGACTGACATCCCCATCTGGAATTGACCAGAAATGCGATCGCCTTTGTC